>JBQCFH010000417.1:0-6154 GCA_051959385.1 Rhizobiaceae bacterium
GGCCAAGTTCAAGCCCGAGGGACGCGAGGTCATCTATCATACAGAAAACGGCATTCTCGACTTCGGCGAGGCGCCGCCCGCCGGCCAGGAAGACTGGGACCTGATCAATGCCGGCAAGAAGGCGGTTACGCTCAATCCGGGTGCGGCTTTCTTCCACCATGCGGATTCATTCGCAATGGTGCGCGGCGGGCATCTCGACGTCGCGATCCTCGGCGCCTTCGAAGTTGCGGAAAACGGCGATCTCGCCAATTGGAGCACGGGCCCGGGTTCGGTGCCGGCAGTCGGCGGGGCGATGGACCTCGTCCATGGCGCCAAGCGGGTCGCCGTCATCACGGACCACGTCACCAAGGACGGCAGGCCGAAGCTCGTCAAGAACTGCAGCCTGCCGCTGACCGGCGTCGGCTGCGTGACCAGGGTCTATACCAGCCTTGCCGTCGTCGACATCGCGGACGGGCGATTTGTCTTGCGCGAAAAGCTGCCTGGCATGAGCCTCGAGGAATTGCAGGGCTTGACCGGGGCGACGCTGGTGGTCGATGGCAGCGTCCGCGATCTGGTCGTGCCGGAGGTTTGAAATGAGCGAAGCATTCATCTGCGATTACATCCGCACGCCGATCGGCCGCTTCGGCGGCTCGCTTTCCGCCGTTCGTACCGACGATCTCGGCGCTGTGCCGCTAAGGGCGCTGATGGAGCGCAACAGGGGCATCGACTGGGAGGCGGTGGACGACCTCCTCTATGGCTGCGCCAACCAGGCGGGCGAGGACAACCGCAACGTGGCGCGCATGGCGCTGCTTCTCGCCGGCCTGCCGAAGGAAGTGCCCGGCGCCACCATCAACCGGCTCTGCGGGTCCGGGATGGACGCCACGATCACGGCGGCCCGCGCGATCAAGGCCGGCGAAGCGGACCTCATCGTCGCAGGCGGCGTGGAATCGATGTCGCGCGCGCCCTTCGTCATGCCGAAGGCCGACACGGCCTTCTCGCGCAAGGCGGAGATCTACGACACGACGATCGGCTGGCGCTTCGTCAACCCGCTGATGAAAAAGCAGTACGGCATCGATTCCATGCCGGAGACCGGCGAGAATGTCGCCGAGCAGTTCCAGGTGAGCCGCAAGGACCAGGACGCGTTCGCTTTGCGCAGCCAGGAGAAGGCGATCGCCGCTCAAGCCAACGGGCGGCTCGCGAAAGAGATCGTCGCGGTGACGATCCCCCAGCGCAAGGGCGATCCAATCGTGGTCGACAAGGATGAGCATCCGCGCGCCGGCACCACGGTGGAGGCGCTGGCGAAGCTGCCGACGCCGTTCCGCGAGGGCGGCACGGTGACGGCCGGCAATGCATCGGGCGTGAACGACGGCGCCGCGGCGCTGATCGTCGCCTCGGAAGCGGCGATCGAGAGATACGATCTGAGGCCGATCGCCCGCATCCTCGGTGGCGCTGCGGCCGGTGTCGAGCCGCGCATCATGGGGTTCGGGCCGGCGCCGGCGACGAAGAAGCTTTGCGAACGGCTTGGGGTGCGGCCTTCCGATTTCGACGTGATCGAGCTCAACGAGGCATTCGCCTCGCAGGGTATCGCAGTGCTGCGCGATCTCGGCATTCCGGAGGACGCCGAATTCGTGAACCCGAATGGCGGCGCGATCGCGCTCGGCCATCCGCTCGGCATGTCGGGCGCGCGCATTGCCGGCACGGCGGCGCTGGAGCTCAAGGAGCGGCAGGGCACGCTGGCGCTCGCGACCATGTGCATCGGCGTCGGCCAGGGTATCGCCGTGGCGCTGGAGAGGGTGTGAAGGCCGGGCAAGCGTGGACTCTCTGCGAGCGCTTGCAGCCCTATTCGACGGTCCAGTCCTCGATTTCCAAGCCCGGCACATACCGAAACGCGCGGTCGTTGGTGACCAGCGTCGCGCCGGCTTCGAGCGCGTGGGCGGCGATCAGCATGTCGAGCGGCGCAAGCGATTTGCCCGATCGTTCCATTTGTGTGCGAGCGGTCGCGTAGACGAGGCTGCTATTCAATGTCCAATCCAGAATTCGGATCTCTGCCAGCAGGGGCAGGACAGTGTCTCGCAACCTCGTCTTCTCCGGTCGGCGCTCCAGACCGAACAAGATTTCGCCATAGACTATCGCCGACGTGCAGACGCGGTCGAGCGGCGTCTCGACAAATCGTCTATCTGCCTCTTTCGACCGGCTCAGCGCCAGAATGCTTATGGTGTTTGTGTCCAGCAGGAAGCGCGAACTCATGCAAAGGGATCGCGATCATGCGGGCGCCTGTCGCGCCACGGAAACCCTTCCGGAATGTCCTCGGGGCGCAGTTTGTCCCGCGCCTCAAAGAATTTCTTCAAGCTGCCGGTGCGCCGATAGACCGGCGCAAGAATGACCTCGCCCGGATTGGGCCCGGGCCGGAACTCGACCTCCGTTCCCTCGAAGCGGAATTCTGCCGGGATGCGCACGGCCTGGCTGCGTCCGTTCTTGAAGAGCTTGCCGATGGCGGCAGGTTTCGTGATGCGAGGTTTTTCGTTCACCTTCGCCTCCTGCAGTGGTCTATACCACGGTATATATCGCCGCGACGCTCCAATCGCAATGTCGGCCGGCGCTATCCGCCCCGCATCCCGCTCGGCGCTTCGCCATAGGCGCGGCTGAAGGCCCGGCTGAAGGAGGCGGCGGAGGAGAACCCGGTGCGGGCGGCGATGTCGGCCATCGCTATCCTCGTGTCGAGCACGAGCCGGCGCGCCGCGCCGAGGCGCAGACGTAAATAATAGGCGCCGGGCGTCTCGCCGATCGATCTGCGAAAGATCGTCTCAAGCGAACGGGCCGTCACGCCAGTGCGCCGGGCGATGGCGGAAACCGTGAGCGGATGGTCGACGGATGCTTCCATCAGCCGGATGGCTTGGGCGAGCCGGGGATCGTAGCCGTCGAGGCGGCCGAGCGAGACGAGCGGCTGGGCATCGGACGAGGCATGCGCCTGGTCGTAGATGAAGACGCTCGCCACATCGAGCGCCACCGCCATGCCCAGCCGGCTGCGGACGAGATGCAGCATCAGGTCGAAGGTCGGCGAGGCGCCGCCGGTGGTGAAAACCGGACCGTCGATGACGTAACGGTCCGGACGGACGTCGCTCCCCGGAAACGCCGAGGCGAAATCCTCCATATCCTCCCAATGCGTCGTGGCGGCACGGCCTTCGAGCAGGCCGGCGCGCGCGATCAGCCAGGCGCCGGCCTCGACGCCCCCGCAGGCGCGGGCCGTTCTTGCCGCTCGCCTGATGGCGGAGAGAAGCGACGGCGTCGCCTGCTCGCGATTGCCGAAGCCGGCGATAACGACGAGAACGTCTGTCCGGCGCACCGGGTCCAGCGCGCCTGATACGGCAACCGGCAGGCCGCAACTTGTAAGCGGCGGCTTACCGTCGGGGGAGACGAGGCTCCATTCGAAAACCGTTCTGCCTGTGATGCGATTGGCGGCGCGCAGCGGGTCGATCGCGGAGGCAACACACATGATCGAAGCGCCGGACAGGACGAGAAAGGTCACCCGCAGGGGATCGCGTTCCGGAGCAAAGATGGAAACTTCGCTTTTCATCAAGGAGGGTTCGTAAATCGCGAATCACCGCCAAGCAAGAGTGGTGATGATCGAGCTCGACCGTCGCCCGGAGAAAACCCCATGCCGCTTGCCATGAATCGCGAAGTGTTCATCACCTGCGCCGTCACAGGCTCGGGCGGCACGCAGGACCGCAGTCCGCACGTGCCGCGCTCGCCCAAACAGATCGCGGAGAGCGCCATCGCGGCGGCAAAGGCGGGCGCCGCCGTCGTCCACTGCCACGTGCGCGATCCGGAAACCGGCAAGCCGCGTCGCGACGTCTCGCTCTATCGCGAGGTGACCGAGCGCATCCGCGAGGCAAATGTCGATGTCGTGCTCAACCTCACCGCCGGCATGGGCGGCGACATGGTGTTCGGCCCGACGGAGAAGCCGCTGCCGCTCAGCCAGGCGGGCACCGACATGGCCGGAGCATCCGAGCGCGTCGAGCATGTGCGTCAGTGCCTGCCGGAAATCTGCACGCTCGATTGCGGTACGATGAACTTCGCCGAGGCCGACTATGTGATGACGAACACGCCCGGCATGCTGCGCGCCATGGGCTCCATGATGACCGAACTCGGCGTGAAGCCGGAGATCGAGGCCTTCGACACCGGGCATCTCTGGTTCGCCAAGCAGCTGGTCGAGGAGAAGGTCTTGAAGCCGGACGCTCTGGTGCAGCTTTGCATGGGCGTGCCGTGGGGTGCGCCCGACGACCTCAACACCTTCATGGCGATGGTCAACAACGTGCCGAAGGAATGGACCTTCTCGGCCTTCTCGCTCGGCCGCAACCAGATGGCCTATGTCGCGGCGGCGGTGCTCGCCGGCGGCAATGTACGCGTCGGCCTGGAGGACAATCTGTGGCTTGACAAGGGCGTGCTGGCGACGAACGCACAGCTTGTCGAGCGTGCGGTGACCATCATCGAGAATCTCGGAGCGCGGGTCATCGGGCCAGCGGAAGTGCGCGAGAAGCTTGGCCTTGCCAAGCGCGCGCCGGTGGCCGCGAAGGCGGCGTAGCTCGGCAGTCTCTAAAATGAAGCACCCCCTCTCCGTCTCGGCTTCGCCTCGACACCTCTCCCCCCGCCCGGGGGAGAGGATAGGCGGTGGCAAGCTTGGCTCCCATCCTTTCTCCCGTCGATCGGGGGAGAGGTGGTTTGCGCAGCAAACCGGAGAGGGGGTCGATGAACTCAATAGGCAGGGAAATCCATGACAATCACCAAGGCAGCCTGCATCGGCGGCGGCGTCATCGGCGCGGGCTGGGTGGCGCGGCTGGTGCTGAACGGCGTCGACGTCTCGATCTTCGATCCGGACCCCGAGGCCTCGCGCAAGGTCGGCGAGGTGATGAAGAATGCCCGCCGCGCCTATAAGGCCATGGCGACCGGCGGCCTGCCGAAGGAAGGCAGGATCACCTATGCGCCATCGGTTGCCGAGGCGGTCGAGGGCGCCGATATAATCCAGGAAAGCGTGCCGGAACGGCTTGACCTCAAGCACAAGGTGCTCGCCGAGATAGACCGGCATGCCGCCTCCGACACGCTGGTCGGGTCCTCCACCTCCGGCATCTTGCCGTCCGACATGCAGACGGCGATGAAGCATGGCGACCGGCTGGTCGTCGCGCACCCCTACACGCCGGTCTATCTGCTTCCTCTGGTCGAGATCGTCGGCGGCAAGGGCACGTCGAAGGCGGCGATCGAGAAAGCCAAGGAGGCGTACGCCTCGATCGGCATGAAGCCGGTCGTCATCCGCAAGGAGATCGCGGCTTTCGTCGGCGACCGGCTGCTGGAAGCAGCATGGCGCGAATCGCTCTGGCTGATCAAGGACGGCATCTGCACCGTCGAGGAACTCGACGACATCATGCGCTATTCCTTCGGCCTCAGATGGGCGCAGATGGGCATGTTCCAGGTCTATCGCGTCGCCGGCGGCGAGGCCGGCATGCGTCATTTCATGGCCCAGTTCGGGCCCTGCCTCACATGGCCTTGGACGAAGCTGATGGACGTGCCGGAATTCAACGACGAGCTGGTCGACCTGATCGCGACGCAATCGGACGAGCAGTCCGGCAGATGGTCGATCCGCGAACTCGAAAAGATCCGCGACGAAAACCTCGTCGCCATCATGGAGGGGTTGTCGAAGACCAACAAGGGCAAGGGCTGGGGCGCCGGCGCGCTGCACAAGGAGTATGTGAAGAAGCTCGGCACGGCGGCGAACGCGGTATCAAAGGCGGCGGCGAAGGCGAAGGCTGGGAAGCGGAGCAAGCCGGGAAGGGGAAGCGGTGACCACTAAGCTGACGTCATCCCGGAAGCCTTCCCTAGCGCAGCGACGGGAAGGATATCCGGGATCCATTCCGCAAGCTTGCAGGTCATGGAATGGATCCCGGCTCTCGGGCCGCGACCTGCGGTCGCGCCACAGCGGCCGGGATGACGCGCTGGCGCGGAGGCCATCATGAATTTCGGCCTTACCGAGGAACAGCAGCTGATCGTCGACACCACGCGTGCGTTCGTGGAAAACGAGCTGTACCCGCATGAGCAGGAGGTCGAGCGCACGGGCCACCTGAGGCCGGAACTCATCAAGGAATTGCAGGCGAAGGCCATTCGCGCGGGGCTCTATGCCGCCAAC
>JBQCFH010000418.1:0-3671 GCA_051959385.1 Rhizobiaceae bacterium
ATAGATTTCGACCTGCGCACCGAAAAGGGCCTCGTCGTCTTCAACGCCTTTATGCACGAGGCGGCCGATCTCGTGGTGCGCTATGGCGGGACGCTGTCGGGGGAGCACGGCGACGGGCAGGCGCGCGCGGAACTCCTGGAAAAGATGTACGGGCCGGAGATGATCCAGGCCTTCCGTGAGTTCAAGGCGATCTGGGACCCCGACGGCATGATGAACCCCGGCAAGATCGTCGATCCCTACCCGATCACGTCGAACCTGCGTTCGGGCCCGCAATTCCACCCGGACGAGGTGGAGGCCTATTTCGCCTACCCGGAAGACGGCGGCAGCTTCGTGTCGGCGACGCGGCGCTGCGTAGGCGTCGGTTCGTGCCGGCGCCACGAAAGCGACAAGGGCATCATGTGCCCGAGCTACATGGCGACGCATGAGGAAAAATATTCGACGCGCGGACGCGCCCGCCTGCTGTTCGAGATGATGCATGGCGGCGCGATCGACAATGGCTGGAGGAACCAGGACGTCGAGGATGCGCTCGATTTCTGCTTCGCCTGCAAGGCCTGCAAGAGCGATTGTCCGGTCAACACCGACATGGCGACCTACAAGGCCGAATTTCGCGCCCGCCACTACAAGGGCCGAATGCGGCCGCGCGCAGCCTATTCGATGGGGCTGATCCATCGCTGGTCGAAGCTTGCGGGCCATGCGCCCTGGCTCGCCAATGCGCTGACGCGGACCCCCGGCCTGTCGGCAGCCGCGAAATGGATAGGCGGCATCGCGCAGGAGCGCACGATACCGCCTTATGCCAGGCGCAGCTATCTCCACTGGTTCGCCGCCCGGGGAGTGCGGACCGGCGGCGGCAGGCGCGTGCTCTTGTGGCCGGATACGTTCAACAATTTCTTCCGGCCGGACACCGCGATCGCCGCGACCGAGGTTCTGGAGCGGCTGGGCTACGAAGTCACCGTGCCGCGCCGGCCGCTCTGCTGCGGGCGGCCGCTTTACGATTGGGGCATGCTCGACGCGGCGAAGGAATTGTGGCGCGAGGTGATGGACAGCCTCAAGGAGGAGATCGCGGCCGGCACGCCCGTCATCGGCCTGGAGCCCGCCTGCGTCAGCAGCTTCCGCGACGAACTGGTCGGCCTGTTTCCGTCAGACGAGCGCGCGAAACGGCTGAGCAAGCAGACGCTGTTCCTCACCGAATTCCTCGACCGGAACCATGGCGGCCTGGATACGCTCAAATTTTCCGGCAAGGCCCTCGTCCACATCCATTGCCACCATCATGCCATCATCAAGACGGACGCCGAACAGCGTGTGCTCGACCGCCTCGGTCTCGACTACGAGGTGCTGAAGTCCGGCTGTTGCGGCATGGCCGGCTCGTTCGGCTTCGAGGCCGACAAATACGAGGTGTCGATGAAGGCGGGCGAAAGGGTGCTGCTGCCGCGCGTCAGGGAAGCGCCGCAGGATACGATCATGCTCGCCGACGGGTTCAGCTGCCGCGAGCAGATCGAGCAGACGACCGGGCGCCAGACGTTGCATGTTGCGCAACTGCTGCGACGTGCCGCCGGCGAGGCCGACGCCAGGTAGCGAAGTCTACATTGGCGCAGACCATCACAGCGCCGCTTCCGCCGTTTCGAGCACGTGGATCAGCTGCGGCTCGTCGACGAGAGCCATTGCCTGGTCGGCGCTCAGCCAATTGCGCAGGCGCTGTCCTCGTTCCTTCCATGTCCGCAGCTCTTCGTGGACCTCCAGCGGGTAAACATCGACGGTGATGGGGACGAAGGCGTTCTTCAGGCGCTTCCAGTAGAAGTAGCTGCCGATCGGCTCCTCCGCGACCGCGCCGACCACCCCGGCTTCCTGCCTGGCCTCCTCGGCGGCGGCCTCCGCATCGGACAGCTCCTTCATCTGCCAGCCTTTCGGGATGATGAAGCGTTTCGTGCCTCGCGACGTGAGCAGCAGGAAGCGCAACTCGCCGTCGGGTTCGCGGCGAAAGGGAAGCGCCCCGACCTGTTTCAGGCGCTGCCCTTTCTTCGCTTTCGTCTTGGCCTTTTTCGCCTTCATTCCGGTCGCGATTCAGTTAGCTGGCTATCGTTTCTGAACCTCCTCTTGAACAAAATGTTCCGGTGAATTCAAGGCTGGAATGTCAGACGAAAAGGCCAACGGCGAAATAGGAGAGCGCCGCGATCAGGCCCGAGACGGGCAGGGTGATGATCCACGCCACGACGATGTTGCCGGCGATGCCCCAGCGCACCGCCGACACCCGGCGGGCCGCCCCGACCCCGACGATGGCGCCGGTGATGGTGTGGGTGGTGGAAACCGGTACGCCGAGCCAGGTCGCGCCGAAGAGGGTCAGCGCGCCGCCCGTTTCGGCGCAGAAGCCCTGCATGGGATTGAGGCGGGTGATCTTGGAGCCCATCGTGTGGACGATCCGCCATCCGCCGAAGAGCGTGCCCAGCGCCAGCATGGCCTGGCAGGACAGGACAACCCAGAGCGGCACGTAGAACTCGCTGCCCAGCATGCCCTGCGAATAGAGCAGCACGGCGATGATGCCCATCGTCTTCTGCGCGTCGTTGCCGCCGTGACCGAGCGAATAAAGCGAAGCGGAGAAGAACTGCAGGACGCGAAACGTTCGATCGACGGCGAACGGCGTCTGCCGGACGAACACCCAGGATACGACCAGCACAAGCAGCAGCGCCAGGACGAAGCCCGTGAACGGCGAAAGGACGATGCCCGCAGCGGTCTTCACGACGCCGCTCCAGACGATCGCGCTGAAGCCGGACTTGGCCAGGCCCGCGCCGACAAGGCCGCCGACAAGCGCATGGGAACTGCTCGAAGGGATGCCGTACATCCACGTCACGATGTTCCAGACGATGGCGCCGGCAAGGGCGGCGAAGATCACCTCGGCATCGACGAGGTTCGCGTCGATAATGCCCGTGCCGAGCGTGCGGGCGACGTGCAGGCCGAAGACCAGGAAGGCGATCATGTTGAAGAAGGCGGCCCACGCGACGGCGTATTGCGGGCGCAAGACGCGCGTCGAGACGATCGTCGCGATCGAATTCGCCGCGTCGTGAAGACCGTTCAGGAAATCGAACAGAAGCGCGACTGCGATGAGGCCGACCAGGATCGGAAAGGCGACATTGCCCATGCCTAGACGTTCTCGATCATGACGCCGCTGATTTCATTGGCGACATCCTCGAAGCGGTCGACCACCCGTTCCAGTTCGGAATAGATCTCGCTGCCTATGATGTAGGCCATGGGATTGGCAGAGCCCTCTCCACGGAAGAGCGCCTTCAAACCCTGTTCGTGCAGCTCGTCGGCGCGCTCCTCCAGCTTCATCACCTCCTGGGCGAGGGCACTGACCCGGGCGGAATTGGCGGCGATGTTCTGCAGCAGGGGAATGGCTTCCGCCGTTATTTTGGCCGCCTGCACGATAAGCGCGCCCATTTCCCGCATCTGAGGCTCGAATTGCCGCCGCTCGAATAGCGTCACGGTCTTCACGGCCTTGTGCATCATGTCGATGGCGTCGTCCATCGACTGGATCAGGTCCTTGATGTCGCCACGGTCGAAGGGGGTGATGAAGCTGCGCCGCACGGCCAGCAGCACGTCCTGCGTGACCTGGTCGGCCTCGTTCTCCAATTCGACGATGCGCCGGCAATGCCGTTCGACATTTTCACCGCCCTCGAGCA
>JBQCFH010000419.1:0-6534 GCA_051959385.1 Rhizobiaceae bacterium
TGGGCAAGAACGTGATGCCCAGGATCGCGGCGCTGCTCGACGTGATGCAGGTGTCGGAGATCATCGAGGTGGTGTCGCCCGACACGTTCAAGCGGCCGATCTACGCCGGAAACGCCATACAGACCGTGCAGACGACCGACAGGAAGAAGGTCATCACCGTCAGGACCGCGTCTTTCCAGGCGGCGGGAGAGGGCGGCTCGGCGCAGGTCGAGACGATCCAGCCGGCGGCGAACCTCGGCCTTTCCACTTTCATCGAGAACCGGCTGTCGGAGAGCGACCGCCCGGAATTGACCTCGGCCAGGATCATCATCTCGGGCGGCCGGGCGCTCGGCTCGGCGGAAAAATTCCAGGAGGTCATCCTGCCCGTCGCCGACAAGCTCGGCGCCGCCGTCGGCGCTTCCCGCGCGGCGGTCGATGCCGGCTATGCGCCGAACGACTGGCAGGTCGGGCAGACCGGAAAGGTGGTGGCGCCGGATCTCTACATCGCCTGCGGCATCTCCGGCGCCATCCAGCACCTCGCCGGCATGAAGGATTCGAAAGTCATCGTCGCCATCAACAAGGATGAAGAGGCGCCGATCTTCCAGGTCGCCGATTACGGCCTCGTCGGCGATCTTTTCGTCGTCTTGCCCGAACTCCAGAAGGCGCTTTGACGGCTTTCGGACTTCCGTATTAAATATCAAGGCGGGGTAGACGAAGTCGCCCCGCCCTTTTAGTTTGCGCTGCACAAATTTCGGGCAGGATCAGCGGAATGAGCGGCAAGATACGGACGGTAGGCATTGTCGGCGCGGGGCAGATGGGGAGCGGCATCGCGCATGTCGCGGCGCTCGCCGGCTACAAGGTGCTGCTGCACGACGTGTCGGCCGAGCAGATCGAGCACGGCATCGCCACGATCAACGGCAACATGGCGCGCCAGGTGCACTCCGGAAAGCTGGAGGAGAAAGCCCGGCAGGAGGGCATCGCGCGCATCTCCGCCGCATCGGCCATGGAAACGCTCGGCGGCGCCGACCTCGTCATCGAGGCGGCCACCGAGGACGAGACGGTCAAGCGCAAGATCTACGCGCAGCTCTGTCCGCTCCTGAACCCCGAGGCGATCCTCGCCACCAACACCTCGTCCATCTCGATCACCCGTCTCGCCTCGCAGACCGACCGGCCGGAGCGCTTCATCGGCATCCACTTCATGAACCCGGTGCCGGTGATGAAGCTCGTCGAACTGGTGCGCGGCATCGCCACCGTCGACAAGACTTTCGAGGCCGCCAAGGGCTTCGTCCAGAGCCTCGACAAGACCATTACGGTCGCGGAGGACTTTCCCGCCTTCATCGTCAACCGCATCCTGCTGCCGATGATCAACGAAGCGATCTATACGCTCTACGAAGGCGTCGGATCGGTCGATGCGATCGATACGGCCATGCGGCTCGGCGCCAACCACCCGATGGGACCGCTGCAGCTTGCGGATTTCATCGGCCTCGACACCTGCCTTTCCATCATGCAGGTGCTGCATGACGGGCTTTCGGACACCAAGTACCGGCCCTGTCCGCTCCTGGTGAAATATGTCGAGGCGGGCTGGCTCGGCCGCAAGACCCAGCGCGGCTTCTACGATTACCGCGGCGAGCATCCGGTCCCGACGCGATAGGGTCTCTTCAGAACATCGCAGAGCGTCGGCATATGGAGTGAACGCCATGGCCAGCGAAACGTCCGCCCGGTCGGCGAAGGCTGAGAAGGAAGTCGCTCCCGGGCCAAGGACGCCGGCAGCGAATCCCTCTTCCAAAGGGGCCGCGGCGCCTGTCCTTCTTTCGGGCGGCAATCCGCAGATCGCCAAGGGTCACGGCGACGGCCCGGTACAGGCCTATATCGCGGCCATACCCGGGTGGAAAAGCGCCGTCGGCCGCCGCATCGACATGCTGGTCGAAAGCGCCGTTCCCGGGGGTCCATAAGGCGGTGAAATGGAATTCGCCCTTCTATGGAGTGGGAGACGACGGCTGGTTCCTGAGCCTCCACTGCTTTGCGAAGTACATAAAGGGGCCTTCTTTCGGGGCGCGTCGCTCGATCCGGTGCCGCCCGTGGCCTCGAGGACGAAGGACGTGCGCAATCTCCACATAGGCGAGGGCGACCGGCTCGACGAAGCCCAGTTCACCGCCTGGGTGAAACAGGCCAGCCGGCTGCCGGGCAAGCGGATGTGAGCCCGTGGCCACCGGCCAGGACCCGAAACTGCTGCGTCGCCTCCTGCGTGCGAAGGACCGGATGGATGCCGCCTCGCACGAGAACTGGCCGGTCAGGCGGCTCGCGCGCGTAAGCGGCGTGTCCGAGGCCCATTTCGCGCGGTCGTTCCGGGATGCGTTCGGGGTTCCGCCGCACCGCTACCTGCTCACGCGACGTGTCGAGCGGGCGACGGCGCTGCTGCGCGAGACGGATGCGCCCATCACCGAGATCGCGTTCGAGACGGGCTGGAACAGCCTCGGAACGTTCGGACGCATCTTCCGCGACATCACCGGCGAGAGCCCGGGTGAGTTCCGGGCACGCGAGAGCAAAGTCGAGCACCAGCTCGGGCGGGTGCCGACCTGCTACGTCAGCGCCGCCCACCGGCCCGACCTCACAATCGCAGTTTCGGAGAAGCGGCGGCTGGAGACCGAGGCTAGGGTGACTGGGTCGAATGAAACGGAGATCCCATGACCCAAGGTATCCAGGTGGTTGGCCTTTATGTTCGCGACCAGGACGAAGCGCTTGAATTCTATGTCGAGAAGCTCGGCTTCCGCGTCCACACCGACGTCAGGAACGGCGACTACCGCTGGCTGACCGTGCAGCACCCGGACCAGCCCTTCTTCCAGCTCGGCCTGTTCAAGCCGCAGGCGCCCGTGCTCGACGCCGCGACGGCGCAAACCGTGCAGGAGATCGTGGCTAAGGGGGCGATGCCGCCGCTCGTGCTGATCGTCGATGATTGCCGCGCCGCCTACGGCCGGATGAAGGCGCTCGGGGTGGAGTTCACTCAGGAGCCCGTCGATCGCTTCGGCACGGTGGACGCCGGGTTCCGCGATCCGGCCGGCAACGGCTGGAAGATGATCGAGGCGAAAGGGGCTGCGGGCTAGCGGGCCCTGCCTGGTCGGGTGAACTGGTGTCGCGCCGCCGGCATAGGCGTGATACTCGAAAGAGTACGCGACGGCGGCAGGCGGGCAGGGCGATGGCCAACGACGGATGAGCAAACACACATGAAGAACAGTGCGACGGAAGCGGGAGATACGCCCTCTCGGCGGATCGATGCAAAGATCAAGGAACTCGGCGGCTGGCGCGGTGAGACGCTGGCGCGTGTCCGGGCGATCATAAGGGACGCCGACCCCGATGTGGTCGAGGAAACGAAGTGGCAGAAGCCGTCGAACCCTTCAGGCGTTCCCGTGTGGGAGCATGACGGCATCATTTGCACCGGCGAGACCTACAAGGACAAGGTAAAGCTCACCTTCCTGCGGGGCGCGTCGCTGGCTGATCCGTCCGGCCTTTTCAACTCCAGCCTGGAAGGCGGCACGAGGCGCGCCATCGACTTTTTTGAGGGCGACAGGATCGACGAGAAGGCGCTGAAGGCACTCGTCCGAGCCGCCGTGGAGGCGAACGTCTCGGCGCGGAAGAAATAAGGGCGGTCGAAAGGAATCCGAATTTCAGTTTTCATCGCGTATTCCGGGTTCCGCTGCGCGGCCCCGGAATGAGGATCTGTACGTTGTACGTGGACGTCTTTAATCTCCAACTGTCCACACGGCCTAACCTGATGGGTGGGGGATGCTCCACATGGATAGCCCAATTTAGAGGAGCGGATATCCGTTCAGCGTCTCATCCGCCCGCGGCATCGATGAAGGATTTCGCCTCGGCGCTCGCCCAGGCGGCCGGCCCGTTCATGTGGGTGAGCATGCAGCCATCCTTGTCGACGAGAAGCGTCACCGGCAGGCCGAGCGCCAGCCCGCGATCCTTGAGATCGTTGAACAGCCCCATCGTATGGTCGCTGTAATAGGCCAGCGTCGTCGCGCCGGTCTCGGACAGGAATTTCTTCGGCTTGTCGTCGCCGCCGGTGTCGGCGTTGACCGCCACCACCTGGAACCCCGACCCGCCCTTTTCCTTCTGCAGGGCATCGAGTTCGGGCATCTCGGCCCGGCAGGGCGCGCACCAGGTCGCCCAGAGATTGAGAAGCACGGTCTTGCCCTTGAAATCGGCGAGCTTGAGCGGCTTGCCGTCCGGCCCGTTGAAGGAAAGCGAGGCGAGGCTTGCCGGCGCGCCGGCCGCCGACATCGCCGCAACGGAGCCGGTGGCGGCTGCTGCAAGCTTCTTCGCCTCGTCCGACTTGGCGGCGCAGCCGTCCTCAGTCGAGGCGACGCTCGCCGTCTCGCCCGGATTGTTGCCAGAGGGCCGCTCCGTCACGTATAGGGCAAGCCCGGCCACGATCACGCAGAGCGCGATGACGATCGCCACGAGGCGGGTCGCCGACCGGGATTTCGTTCCGTCCGACATTCCTTCGATCTCCTTCCAGCCGGTAAACATGATGAGCGAGAAAAAGGCCAGCAATCAGATGTGGGGCGGACGATTTGCCTCGGGTCCCTCGGCCGTGATGGAGGCCATCAACGCCTCGATCGGTTTCGACAAAAAGCTCTATGCACAGGACATTCGCGGCTCGCTCGCGCATGCGGAGATGCTCGCCAAGGCCGGCATCCTGTCGGAGGAAGATAACCGCAAGATCGCGCACGGGCTCAACACGATCCTGTCAAAGATCGAGGCGGGCACGTTCGAGTTCTCAAGGAGGCTCGAGGACATCCACATGAACGTCGAGGCCGCGCTGGCCGAGCTGATCGGGCCGGCGGCCGGCCGGCTGCACACCGCGCGCTCGCGCAACGACCAGGTGGCCGTCGATCTCCGCCTGTGGGTCAAGGAGGAAACAGAGCGCGTCGCGGCGGCGGTGCAGGCGCTGATCTCGGTGCTGCTCGACCGCGCCGAGGAGCATGCGGCGACGGTCATGCCCGGCTTCACGCATCTGCAATCGGCCCAGCCCGTCACCTTCGGCCATCATCTGATGGCTTATGTCGAGATGTTCGGCCGCGACCTCTGGCGCGCGCAAGACGCGCTTCTGCGCATGGACGAGAGCCCGCTCGGGGCGGCGGCGCTTGCCGGCACCGGGTTCCCGATCGACCGGCACATGACGGCCGAGGCGCTCGGCTTCCGCGAGCCGACCCGCAATTCGATCGATTCGGTCGCCGACCGCGATTTCGCGCTGGAGTTCCTGGCGCTCGCCGCGATCGCCGGCACGCATCTGTCGCGCATGGCGGAGGAGATCGTCATCTGGTCGACGCCGCAGTTCGGCTTCGTCAAACTGTCGGATGCCTTCTCTACCGGCTCCTCGATCATGCCGCAGAAGAAGAACCCGGACGCGGCCGAGCTGGTGCGCGCCAAGACCGGCCGGCTGAACGGGCATCTGGTGGCGTTGCTGACGGTCATGAAGGGCCTGCCGCTCGCCTATTCCAAGGACATGCAGGAGGACAAGGAAGCGGTGTTCGACGCGGCCGAGACGCTCGACCTGATGCTGGCGGCGATGACCGGCATGGCCGGCGACCTCACCGTCAACGCCGCCGCCATGAAGAAGGCGGCGGGGGCCGGCTACTCGACGGCGACCGACCTCGCCGACTGGCTGGTGCGCGAGGCGGGCCTTCCCTTCCGCGAGGCGCACCATGTCACCGGCCGCGCGGTGGCGCTCGCCGAACAGAAGAAATGCGGGCTGGAGAAGCTGTCGCTGGAAGACCTCCAGGCCATCCATCCGGCGATCAACGAAGGCGTCTATTCCGTGCTGTCGGTGCAGAACTCGGTCAAGAGCCGCACCTCCTTCGGCGGCACGGCGCCGGCCGAAGTGCGCCGGCAGATCCGCTACTGGCGCAAGCGGCTGAAACAGGGTGCGCGGCCGAAGAAACTTCGCTAAACAGGTCCAACGAATCCGCAAACGGGCAGGTCCATGAACTGGCGCAGGCTGACCGCACTTCTGGCAATTTTCGGCGCCGTCGCGCTGCTCGCGAGCGCCTGCGGCCGGCGTCCGTCCGATCTCGACACGCCCTATCAGGCGGCGGTCGACGCGCGCAAGGAAGCGCAGGACCAGAAAAAGACGCCGCTGCCGCCGGAGCCTCAGAAACCCGAGAAGGACAAGCGCTTCTTCCTCGACGGCCTCATCGACTAGCGTTCCGCAGGTCTTCCAGTGAACCACTTCCACTATCGCGACGGCGTGCTCCACGCGGAGGACGTGCCGGTGCCCGCGATCGCGGCTGCCGTCGGCACGCCCTTCTACTGCTATTCGACCGCGACGCTGACGCGCCACTACAAAGTGTTCGCCAACGCCTTCGCCGGCATGGACGCGCTCGTCTGCTACGCCATGAAGGCGAACTCCAACCAGGCGGTGATCAGGACGCTGGCGAAGCTCGGCGCCGGCGCGGACGTCGTTTCCGAGGGCGAGTTGCGCCGGGCGCTCGCCGCCTCCATTCCGCCGGAGAGGATCGTCTTCTCCGGCGTCGGCAAGACCGCGCGGGA
>JBQCFH010000420.1:0-3680 GCA_051959385.1 Rhizobiaceae bacterium
GCCGATCTGCACCGGCTTGCCTTCCGCCGTCTCGCGCACGCAGGCTTCCTCGCACAGCGTCTCGGTCGGGCAGACGCGGGCGCACATGCCGCCCAGGATGTTCTGGTCGAAGATGGTCTTCGCCGCGCCGAGCGGATTGCCGTTGCCGATCTGCCGGATGAAGAGCGGGATGTCGATCGAGGTCGGGCAAGCCTGCATGCAGGGTGCGTCGTAGCAGAAATAGCAGCGGTCGCTTTCGACAAGCGCCTCGTGCTGATCGAACGGCGGATGCAGGTCACCGAAATTCTCGGCATACTCGGCAGGCGCCAGCCTTCCGGGCGCGATGCCTTCCTTGAAAAGACCTTCGGTCATTTCGCAGGTTCCCCATTGTCGTTTTCAGGAAGGCTAGCACGTTTTGTTTTTTTATCAATCGGTCAAATTTTCGGCGTGGGTGCCACCAGACGCGACGCCCATGGGCTTAAGGCCGGCGCGGAGCCTGCACTCGGGCTTTCGAAGGCAAGGACCCGGGGGGCTCCGGGCTTACCCGGGATGACGAAATGGAGGAGGCGCGCCAACCATCAGCAACCTGGAAGCGGAAAAATTTACCGCCCAATGTCGGATAGCATCGCTGCCGCTCGTCATTGAAGAAAGCCAGAGGAGCTGTCGTATGTCCAAGATTTCCCCTGCCTATGGTTCAACGGCCAAGCCGAGGAAGCAGCGAATTTCTATGTGTCGCTGCTGCCGGATTCCGGCATCGACCACGTCCAGAGGAATGTCATGGACAGTCCGGGCATCAAGGAAGGCGACGTGCTCATTGTGAATTTCACGCTCGCGGGCCACAGCTATCAGGCGCTGAACGGCAACACGCATTATGCCGAATTCACCCACGCCATCTCGCTCTCCGTCGACTGCAAGGACCAGGCGGAGATCGACCGACTCTGGGATGCGTTGAAGGAGGGCGGCGAGGAGGTGGCGTGCGGCTGGGTGAAGGACCGCTACGGCGTCTCATGGCAGATCGTGCCGAGCGTCATGCCCAAGTTTTTGGCCGACCCCGACCGCGAAAAAGCCGCACGCGTCATGCAGGCCATGATGAACATGATGAAGCTCGACATCGCGGCCCTGCAGGCCGCCTATGACGGGCGCTCATAACGGGATCGGGGGCGGAACGAGAGGAGACGACAATGGCTGAAAAGGCGAAGACCTTCTTCTGGTACGAGCTGATGACCAGCGATCCGAAGGCGGCGGAAAACTTCTACACTGAAGTCGTCGGCTGGCGTGCCGAGCCGTTCAAGGGCGGCGCCATGCCATACACGGTGCTCCACGCCGGCGAGCGCGGAATGGGCGGGATCATGGAAATGCCGGAGCCTTACCGCCAGGGCGGCGGCCATCCGGCTTGGGTCGGCTATGTCTATACACCCGATATCGACGCCGAGACCGAGACGCTGAAGAAGGCCGGCGGCAAGGTGCACCGCGGACCGCAGGACATTCCCGACGTTGGCCGTTTCGCCGTGGTTTCGGATCCGCAGGGCGCGATGTTCGAACTGCTGCAGCCGAACGGCCCGGACCAGCCGCCGGTCGCTGCCGGCACGCCCGGCCATGTCGGCTGGCATGAGCTATACACCTCGGACTGGAAAAAGGCGCTCGACTTCTATTCCCGCCAGTTCGGCTGGCATCAGACGCGCGATTTCGACATGGGCGAGATGGGCATCTACGCGCTCTTCGCCATGGACAAGGATGAAGTCGGCGGCATGATGAACAAGCCGCCGCAGATTCCGACCCCGGTCTGGCAATTCTATTTCAATGTTGAGGGCATCGACGACGCTGCCAAACGCGTCACCGACAATGGCGGCAAGACGCTGATGGGCCCGATGCAGGTGCCTGGCGGGCAATGGGTCGTCCAGTGCCAGGACCCGCAGGGCGCGCATTTCGCGCTGCTGTCGAACACGAAATGACGCCCGCAGGGAACCACACGGCTCTCACAAACAAGTGAGCGGACAAGCGGCAAAACGGGTATGCGGACCGCTCGCTATCATCTAACGCATGCGTGGTTCATAAGTGGAGTGACGCATGCAGCTTTTCGAACGTCTCGATACTTATCGCCCCGGAGCGCTGGCGGCCCTGCGCATCGTCACGGCGCTGCTCTTCATCGAGCACGGCACGCAGAAATTGTTCGACTTACCGGCGAGCGGGCATGCCGGCGGCCCGCTCGGCGGATTGTTCCTGGTTGCGGCCCTTCTCGAGTCGATCGGCGGACTCCTCGTATTGGTCGGCCTGTTCACGCGTCCGGTGGCTTTGCTCCTCGCCGGCGAGATGGTGGTCGCCTATTTCATGGCGCACTTCCCGAGGAGCTTCTTTCCGGTCCAGAACGGCGGAGACGCCGCAGTCCTTTTCTGCTTCGTTTTCCTCTATCTGGCATTCGCCGGCGCGGGCGCGCTCTCTATCGACAGGCAGCTCGCATCCTGAGCGCAGTGCGCGCACGGACGAATGCAGCGAACGGAGCTCTACTCAACGGATTTAAGGTCGGTCTGAGCGAAATCCTCGCCCTTATACAGAAGCGGCACCCGCAGCCGCTTCGCCGCCGCATAGGAAAAACAATCGCCGAAATTCAGCTTCGCCGGATGGCCAGTACCTTTTCCGAAGCGGGCATAAGCATCTGTAATTTCAGGATACAAATCGGCGTCGATCCCGACCATTTCGATTCCAGCGCTCTCCAGAAATTGGGGGACGAGTTCCGCGGCAAGCGGATGATCCTCGATCACCCTGCCGACCGACAACGCCGCCTCGAAGGCATTCACGACCGTCGTTGAAACCGTTCCTGCCGCGCTCACCCTTTCCGCGAGCGTCTCGGCATCCGACTCCTCGAGCATGATCGCGACGATGGCCGACGTCTCGACCAGCATCAGTCGTTCTCGCCCCACATTTCATCCATGAAGGCCTTGTCCTCCTCCGCCGAGAATTTTCTGCCTTTCCGAGCGGCGCGGACTTTCTCCAGAACCGGCTCGATCCTCCGCATCAACGCCCTGCCGCTCTCCTTCTCCCGGCGTTCTGCCTCGCTGATCGCAAGCTTGATCGCGGCGGTAATCCCTACGCCGCGCCTTTTGGCAAATTCACGGATCATGCGATCCGCTTCATGGTCCTGAACGTGAATCGCCATGCCCCGGAGCTCCTTTGTACAAACCTGAAGATAGCTTGTACAAGGCACGGCCGCAAGACAGGCTCACAGGCCTTCGTAGATCGCCGCGGCATCGTCGTAGCCGTAGCGGATGGGCACGGGCGTCTCCGGCGTCCAGCCTTCGGCCGACTGGCCGGCCATCAGCCGGCAGGCTGCGGCGGTCGTCAGCACCGCGCCGCCATAGAGGCGGTTGGCGAGATTGAGTATGCCGGTCTGGTGCATGGCGACGGAGCCGCTGCCGCATGCGTCCTTGACGAGCGCAACGCGGAAGCCGAGCTTCAGCGCCGCCTTCACGGTGGCGTCGACGCAGGCTTCCGTCCACACGCCGCAGACATAGAGCCATTCCAGGCCGGCCGCCTTCAGCTCGTCGCCGAGTCCCGTCCCGAAGGCGCTCGCCTCGGACTTGATGATCAGCCGTTCACCTTCCGCCGGCGCCACCTCCGGGCAGATCGCCGTCAGCGGGTCGTCCTTGTCGCTGAAGGCCGAGCGGCCGTCCGGCAGGCGCGGATGGTGCGCCAGCGTCGTCTCG
>JBQCFH010000421.1:0-4391 GCA_051959385.1 Rhizobiaceae bacterium
TCCAAGAGCGCGCTCGAACAGCGCTTCATGGACAAGGTCGAGAAGGTGCAGCGCGGCGACGAGATGCCGCCCGGCGTGATGAAGATGGTCAAGGTCTTCGTCGCGGTGAAGCGCAAGATGCAGCCCGGCGACAAGATGGCCGGCCGCCACGGCAACAAGGGCGTCGTGTCGCGCATCGTCCCGGTCGAGGACATGCCGTTCCTGGAAGACGGAACGCATGTCGACATCGTGCTCAATCCGCTCGGCGTGCCGAGCCGCATGAATGTCGGCCAGATCCTCGAGACGCATCTCGGCTGGGCTTGCGCCGGCATGGGCAAGCAGATCGGCGAGTTGATCGAAGCCTACAAGGAAAGCGGCAACATCAAGCCGCTCAGGGCCAAGATCGAGGACCTGATCCCGGCCAACGACCGCAACGAGCCGGTGAGGAAGTACGACGATGAATCGGTCGTTCGTCTCGCGGACCAGATGAAGCGCGGCGTATCCATCGCCACGCCGGTCTTCGACGGCGCGCACGAGTCGGACATCAACGGCATGCTGGAGGAGGCGGGCCTCAGCGCCAGCGGCCAGTCGACCCTCTATGACGGACGCACGGGCGAGCCGTTCGATCGCAAAGTGACGGTGGGCTACATATATATGCTCAAGCTGCACCATCTCGTGGACGACAAGATCCACGCGCGCTCGATCGGACCGTACAGCCTGGTCACCCAGCAGCCGCTGGGCGGCAAGGCGCAGTTCGGCGGCCAGCGCTTCGGCGCGATGGAGGTGTGGGCTCTGGAAGCCTATGGCGCGGCCTACACGCTGCAGGAGATGCTGACGGTGAAGTCGGACGACGTGGCCGGCCGCACCAAGGTCTACGAGGCGATCGTCCGCGGCGACGACACGTTCGAGGCGGGCATCCCCGAAAGCTTCAATGTGCTGGTCAAGGAAATGCGCTCGCTCGGCCTCAATGTCGAACTGGAGAACACCCAGATCGAGGAGCAGCCTGTCCGGCTTCCGGACGCCGCCGAGTAACCACGGGCGAGGGGTGTACAGAAACACCCCTCATCCGACTTCGCTTCGCTCAGCCACCTTCTCCCACAAGGGGAGAAGGAGAGGCGCTCTCCCTTCTCCCCTTGTGGGAGAAGGTGTCGCCGACAGGCGACGGATGAGGGGTGATGGCAAGAATTCAGAAAAGGGCTCCACGACGAAGCCCACAAGGAGAATGGCATGAACCAAGAGGTCATGAATCTCTTCAATCCCCAGACGCCGGCGCAGACTTTCGATTCCATCCGGATATCGCTGGCCAGCCCGGAGAAGATTCAGTCCTGGTCGTTCGGCGAGATCAAGAAGCCGGAGACGATCAACTACCGCACGTTCAAGCCCGAGCGTGACGGGCTCTTCTGCGCGCGCATCTTCGGTCCCATCAAGGATTACGAGTGCCTGTGCGGCAAGTACAAGCGCATGAAGTACAAGGGCGTCATCTGCGAGAAGTGCGGCGTCGAGGTCACGCTGTCGCGCGTCCGCCGCGAGCGCATGGGCCATATCGAGCTCGCCGCTCCGGTCGCCCATATCTGGTTCCTGAAGTCGCTGCCCTCGCGCATCGGCACGCTGCTCGACATGACGCTGAAGGACATCGAGCGCGTCCTCTATTTCGAGAACTACATCGTGACCGAGCCCGGCCTCACCGCGCTGAAGGAGCACCAGCTCCTCTCCGAGGAAGAGTACATGATGGCCGTGGACGAGTATGGCGAGGATTCCTTCACCGCCATGATCGGCGCGGAGGCCATCCATGACCTTCTGGCCGCGATGGATCTCGACAAGATCGCCGGCGATCTTCGCGCGGAGCTTGCCAGCACGACCTCCGAACTGAAGCAGAAGAAGCTTCTCAAGCGGCTGAAGGTCGTCGAAAACTTCCTCGAATCCGGCAACCGTCCGGAATGGATGATCATGAAGATCGTCCCGGTCATCCCGCCGGACCTGCGCCCGCTGGTGCCGCTCGACGGCGGCCGCTTCGCGACGTCGGACCTGAACGACCTCTACCGCCGCGTCATCAACCGCAACAACCGCCTGAAGCGGCTGATCGAGCTGCGCGCGCCGGGGATCATCATCCGCAACGAAAAGCGCATGCTGCAGGAGGCCGTCGACGCGCTGTTCGACAACGGCCGCCGCGGCCGCGTTATCACGGGCGCCAACAAGCGTCCGCTGAAATCGCTGTCGGACATGCTCAAGGGCAAGCAGGGCCGCTTCCGCCAGAACCTGCTCGGCAAGCGCGTCGACTATTCGGGCCGTTCGGTCATCGTGACCGGTCCGGAACTCAAGCTGCACCAGTGCGGCCTGCCGAAGAAGATGGCGCTGGAGCTGTTCAAGCCGTTCATCTATGCGCGGCTCGACGCCAAGGGCTACTCGTCCACCGTCAAGCAGGCGAAGAAGCTTGTCGAAAAGGAGCGGCCGGAAGTCTGGGACATCCTCGATGAGGTCATCCGCGAGCATCCGGTTCTGCTCAACCGCGCGCCGACGCTGCACCGCCTCGGCATCCAGGCATTCGAGCCGATCCTGATCGAGGGCAAGGCGATCCAGCTTCACCCGCTGGTCTGTACCGCCTTCAACGCCGACTTCGACGGCGATCAGATGGCGGTGCACGTGCCGCTGTCGCTGGAGGCGCAGCTCGAGGCCCGCGTGCTCATGATGTCGACCAACAACATCTTGCATCCCGCGTCGGGCGCGCCGATCATCGTGCCGTCGCAGGACATGGTGCTTGGTCTCTACTACCTCTCGATCGTCAACCAGAACGAGCCGGGAGAGGGCATGGTGTTCGCCGATATGGGCGAGCTGCATCATGCGCTTGAGACCAAGGCGGTCACCCTGCACACGAAGATCAAGGGCCGCTTCAAGACGGTGGACGCGGACGGCAAGGAAGTGTCGAAGATCTATGACACGACGCCGGGCCGCATGATCATCGGCGAGCTTCTGCCGAAGAACGTCAATGTTCCCTTCGACATCGCCAACCAGGAGATGACGAAGAAGAACATCTCCCGGATGATCGACACGGTCTATCGCCACTGCGGCCAGAAGGAGACGGTCATCTTCTGCGACCGCATCATGGCGCTCGGCTTCAGCCATGCCTGCCGCGCCGGCATCTCGTTCGGCAAGGACGACATGCTCATTCCGGACACGAAGGCCGATCTGGTCGCCAAGACCGAGGCGCTCGCGAAGGAATACGAGCAGCAGTACAATGACGGCCTCATCACGCAGGGCGAGAAGTACAACAAGGTGGTCGATGCCTGGGCCAAGTGCTCGGAAAAGGTCGCCGAGGAGATGATGGGCCGCATTCGTGCGGTCGAGTTCGATGACAACGGACGCCAGAAGCCGATGAACTCGATCTACATGATGTCGCACTCGGGCGCCCGCGGCTCGCCGACGCAGATGCGTCAGCTCGCCGGAATGCGCGGCCTGATGGCCAAGCCGTCGGGCGAGATCATCGAGACGCCGATCATCTCGAACTTCAAGGAAGGCCTGACCGTGCTCGAGTACTTCAACTCGACCCACGGCGCCCGCAAGGGCCTCGCGGATACCGCCTTGAAGACGGCGAACTCCGGCTACCTGACCCGCCGCCTCGTCGACGTGGCGCAGGACTGCATCGTGGTCGCGACCGATTGCGGTACCGACAAGGGGCTCACCATGCAGCCCATCGTCGATGCCGGCCAGGTCGTGGCTTCGCTCGGCCAGCGCGTGCTTGGACGCACGGCGCTTGACGATGTGGCGCATCCGGTTTCGGGCGAGGTGATCGTCAAGGCCGGCAAGCTCATCGACGAGCGCGATGTCGAGCAGATCGAGAAGGCCGGCATCCAGGCGATCCGCATCCGTTCGGCGCTGACCTGCGAGGTCAGGGTCGGGGTGTGCGCGGTCTGCTACGGACGCGACCTTGCACGCGGTACTCCGGTCAATATCGGCGAAGCCGTCGGCGTCATCGCGGCGCAGTCGATCGGCGAGCCGGGGACGCAGCTCACCATGCGTACCTTCCACATGGGCGGTACGGCGCAGGTCGTGGACCAGTCGTTCCTTGAATCCTCCTATGAGGGCAAGGTGCAGATCCGCAACCGCAGCGTGGTGCGCAACTCCGACGGCCAGCTCGTGGCGATGGGCCGCAACATGGCGGTGCTGATCCTCGACGAGGCCGGCAAGGAGCGTGGCGTGCACCGCATCACCTACGGTTCGCGGCTCTATGTCGACGACGGCGACATGGTGAAGCGCGGCCAGCGCATCGCCGAATGGGACCCGTATACCCGTCCGGTGCTGACCGAGGTGGAGGGAACGGTCGAGTTCGAGGATCTCGTGGACGGCATCTCCGTTCAGGAGACGACCGACGAATCGACCGGCATCACCAAGCGCGAGGTCATCGACTGGCGCTCGAC
>JBQCFH010000422.1:0-15313 GCA_051959385.1 Rhizobiaceae bacterium
TCCGGCCGCTCGATTTCGACGGCCTCGATCCTGTCCCGGCAAGCGAAGAGATGCGTGGCGCGGGCGTTCGTCACGATCGGAATGCCTTCGGCTTCCGTTGCGGCGAGCAGGCGCGCCATCAGACCGGCGCCTGTCCTTTCAGGTACGGCGTGCATGCGGTGCCGCGAATGGCCGGGATAGAGGAAATCCGTCAGCACCGACCATTCGAGCCCATGCGCCTCGGCCAGCCATTCAAGCGCCGGACCGATGTTGCGGGCGGCGATCTCGGCGAGGCGGCGATCGGCCTTGCCCTCGGATTTCGCCATCATGTCCGCGACGAACAGTTCGGGCGTGTCATCGGAAATGCCGGCTTGGCGCTGAAAACGGGTCGCTGGCGCCGGGACGAAGCCGGAAGACATGGCCGTCGAGCCGGACGGCGAGGCGTCGCGCTCGACCACGATCACTTCCGTGCCGGCGTTACCGGCCCGAAGCGCAGCGACCAGGCCGCAGGCGCCGGCGCCGATCACCAGCACATCGGCCGACGCGTCGATCCGCTCCGGGGGATCGCGGACCACCGAAGGCGGCGTCTCCACCATGTCACGAGGCCCGGATGAGATCGGCCGTCTCGGCGCAGGTCGTGATCCGCGCAAGCGTCGAAAGGTCTCCGATCGTGCGCTCATGCGTCTCGCGCGAGAAGGCGGCGCAGCCGTCGGAGAGCACCGTAACAGGGAAATCGCGGACATGGGCGTCACGCACCGTCGAAGCCACGCCGCCATTGGTAACAATGCCGCAGAAGAACAGCGTATCGATACCGGCCTTCCTCAGGACCCACTCGAGCCGCGTCATGTAGAAGGCCGAGTAGGCTATCTTTTCCACCGACAGGTCGGCCGGCTGGAGTTCGTCGACCAGCGCGTGGCCCCAGCCGCCGGGGAGGAAGTCGCCCTTTCGCAGGAACGGCCGCATCTCCTTCAGGTGCGGCGAGATGAAGGGCTCGCCGCCCTTGCCGGGCACCAGGGTGAAATGGGTCGAGACGATCCAGCCACCCTTGGCGCGCAATACGTCCGCCACCGGCCGAACGCGGGCCGGCAAGGCGGCGATGTCGGCATTCTTCTGGCCGCCGCGCGCATAGGCGCCGTCGGGATGGATGAAGTCGTTCTGAAGGTCCACAATGATGAGCCCGGTACGCTCCGGGAGAAGCGGCTTTTGATCGATCATTCCGCGGCACTCCGCGGACGTACGATCAGATTGCCGAAACTGTCGACGATCGCTGTCAACCCCGGATCGACGAAAATCGTTGTGTCCGGCTGCTCGAGAATGGCGGGTCCGTGGATCGAGGCGCCTGCGGCAAGCTCGAGCCGCTCGTAAACGGCCGCATCATGATAAGCGCCCTTGGCGTAGATGCGGCGCATCCCGATCCGGCACGCCTCCGGCGCCTTGCCGGCGGCCGGAGCGAAGAGTTTCATGTCGAGGTCGGGCCGGCGGCCGATCACGGCGACGCGGTAGTTCATGACGCGCTTCGGGATGCCGTCGAGCAACCGGCCGAAAGCCTCGCGATAAGCGGCGTCGAAGGCTTCGCCGATGGCGGCGGTTGTCAGCCCGCCCTCGGGGATCCGGATCGGAACGCCTACCGGATGCGTCTGCCCAATATAAAGTATGTCCAGTTCAAAGAGCCGGTCGATGCGCTCGAACGCGACGCCCGACCGTTCGAGCAGCGCTTCCGTTTCGTCGGCGGCGTCGCTCATCCGCCTTCCGAGTTCGCCGGCGTCGAGGCCGTCAAGCAACCGGTTCACCGTCTGCACGCGGTCGTGGCGCATATCCGCCACGACGCAGCCGAGCGCGGAAGTCACGCCGGGGAAGCGCGGCACCAAGGCCGAACCGAGGCCGACTTCCTCGATCAGCGCACCGGCATGCAACGCGCCGCCACCGCCGAAGGGCATGGCCGCGAACTTCGCCGGGTCGTGGCCCTTCTCGATGGAGACGAGGCGGATGGCGCCGGCCATCCTGGCGTTGGCGAGCCGGAGGATCGCTTCCGCCCCGTCCTCGATGGAAAGGCCGAGCGGCAGGGCAATCTCGCGCTCGATCGCAGCACGCGCGGCGTCCATGTCGAGACGGTCGAGCTTGCCGCCGATCGGCCGGTCGGGATTGATGCGGCCGAGCACCAGATTGGCGTCGGTGACGGTCGGCCGGTCGTTGCCGAGCCCATAGCAGACCGGACCGGGATCGGAGCCGGCTGATTGCGGACCGACTTGCAGGAGGCCGCTCTTGTCGATCGAGGCGATCGAGCCTCCGCCGGCGCCGATCGTGGTGATCTCGATCATCGGCGTGCGCACGACCATGCCGAAGTCGATCGCCGTCTGGGCGGCGAGCGCGGCCTTGCCGCCGGCGACGAGCGATACGTCGAACGAGGTGCCGCCCATGTCGCAGGTGATGATGTTTTCGAAGCCGGCGGCTCTCGCGATGGCTGTCGCCGCGATGACACCCGCCGCCGGTCCGGAAAGCGCTGTCCGGACGGGATAGCGGCGCGCCGTCTCGACCGACATGACGCCGCCGTTCGACTGGACGATCAGGAGTTCACCGGCGAAGCCGCCGCCGGCAAGCGCCTGCTCCAGCCGCTCCAGATAGGAAGAGACGACCGGTTGCAGATAGGCGTTGAGGGTCGCCGTCGAGACGCGCTCGAATTCGCGGATCTCCGGCAGGATCTCGGTCGCGGCGGTGACGAAGGCGTTCGGCCAGACCGAACGCACGGCCTCCACCGCGCGGCGCTCGTTGTCGTTGTTGGCGTAGCCGTTGATGAAGAAGACGCAGGCCGCCTCGCAGCCGGCTTCGGCGAGAGCGCGCGCCCGCGCGCGGACCTCTTCCTCGTCGACGACCTTCAGCACCGATCCGTCCGCCAGCACCCGCTCGGAGACTTCCAGGCGGTCGGTGCGGTCGACCACCGGGGTGAAGGAGCCTTTTAGTCCCCAGGTTGTCGGACGGTCGCGCCGGCGCATCTCCAGCACATCGCGAAAACCCTCGGTGGTGATGATGCCGGTGCGCGCGCCCTTGCGCTCCAGGAGCGCGTTGGTGCCCACGGTCGTGCCGTGCACGATGGTGCCGATCTCCGAGAAGTCGGAAATGCGCTCGGCGATACCTTCGACGAAGCTTTTCGACTGGTCGCCGCGCGTCGAGGGCACCTTGGCGATTGCGACCTCGTTGGCTGCTTCGTCGAGAACGAAGATATCGGTGAACGTGCCGCCGACATCGACGCCGACTACATAGATGGGCTTCGTCATTCCGCGGCCTCCCGGCTGCGCATTTGCCGGGTTGCCGGACCATCGAGCGCGCCATCGGCCCTGACGGCGACATGGTAATCTGGGGCCGCCCGTTCGGGCGTCACGTAGCCGAGCCGCACGTCGCGGCTGACTGCCTGGGGGTCTCGCAGCGCCGGGTCGCCATAGCCGCCGCCGCCCGGCGTTTCGAGCCGGACCTTCTGACCTTGCGTGATGCGGATGCCGATCATCTTCGAAACCATGGGCGGCGAATGCTCGCCGTCGGTCTGCTCGTAGATGAAGCGGTTGGCCGCCGCGTCGCCGCCGCCGACCACACCCTTCGGCGCATATCTGCCGCGCTCGCCGAACAGGAAGACATCGGCCGCCTTTTCAAGGAGCGCGATCTCGTAGACGGCGCCGAGGCCGCCGCGATACTGGCCCGGGCCGCCGGAATCCGGCCTGAGCGCCCATTTCGTGAACCGCACCGGATAGGCAGCCTCCAATATCTCCAGCGGCGGGATGGTGGCGGTCGAGATCGGCGCATTGCCGTGGTTCAGCCCGTCGCCCGCGCCGTGCGCGCCGTGGCCGCCGCCGAAGAAGGAGAACATGACCCAGCGCTGGCCGTTCTTCCTATGCCCGGCAAGCGACAGCGCGTTGATGGTGCCGTACGCGCAGGCCATGGCCGGGCCGGGAGCGATCTTCGCCACAGCCTGGAAAACCACGTCGATCAGCCGCAGGATCGTCTCCGTATAGCCGCCGACCGGCTTCGGTGCTTTCACCGACAGGAGCGAATCCGCGTCGATGCGGAACTCGACCGGCTCCAGCACGCCGGCATTGGCCGGCACGTCGCCGAAAATATGCTTCAGCGCGACATAGCAGGCGGCGATCGTCGTGGAGCGCGAGATGTTGACCGGCCCGGCGCAGGCCGGCGAGGAACGCGTGAAATCCATCACCATCCGGTCCTTGTCGATGGTGAGGTCGAGCGCAATCCTCAGCGGCTCGTCGACGATGCCGTCATTGTCGAGGAAATCCTCGGCCGAAACGGTGCCGTCAGGCAGTTCGGCGATCTGGGCGCGCATCATCTCGGCGGCGCGAGCCTTCAGCGCGACAAGGCTCTCGGCGATCGTGCCGGCGCCGTATTCGTCGATCAGCGCGTGCATACGCCGCTCGCCGAGTTCGAGCGCGTTGATCTGCCCGTTCAGATCGCCGTAGAGCGACATCGGCAAGCGCGAGTTCGCGGAGAGGATGTCGACCACGTCCTGACGGAACCGGCCGCGATCGTAGAGCTTCACGGGCGGGATCAGCATGCCTTCCTGGAAGCTCTCGGTGGCGGCCGGGTTGTAGTTCCCCGGAACGTTGCCGCCGACATCGTGCCAGTGGCCGACCGAGGCGAGGAAGCAGAACACCTTGCCGTCGCGGAAGACCGGCTTCACCAGGCGGAAGTCGGAAAGATGCGTGCCGCCGTCATAGGGATCGTTGAAGATCCAGACATCGCCCTCGCCGATGCCGTCGCGGCTGGCCGCCTTGTCGATGACCGCCTTGACGGCGAAGGCCATGACGCCGACGAAGATCGGCAGGCCCGACTTGCCCTGCACCAGCGTCTCGCCGGTGACGCTGTCGTATATGCCGTGCGAGGCGTCGTGCGCCTCGGCGATGATTGGATTGAAGGCAGAGCGGAAGAGAGTGGCGTCCATCTCGTCTGCGATCTGCTCGAGGCGGCCCTTGAGGATGGCGAGCGTCACCGCGTCGATCGACATCAGTTCCGCTCCCCGTCATAGTGCCGGCCGAGTTCAAGCATCTCCGGCGTGCCGATCAACTCGTTCAGGCCAGAGAAATCGAACATGCGGTTGCGGAAATCGGCATTGGAGCCCTTCGCCACGAGGTTCGAATAATAGTCGCGGGCGGTCGCCGCGACGGCGCGGACGATGCCGCCCGGAAAGATGACGAGGCTGTAGCCGAGCTTTTCCAGGCCGGCGGCGTCCATGGCGGGGGTCTTGCCGCCCTCGACCATGTTCGCCATCAGCGGCACGCGGCCGGCGAAGCGCGCGACCGCCTTCTCGATCTGCTCCAGCGATTGCGGGGCCTCGATGAAGAGAACGTCCGCGCCCGCCTCGACATAAGCGTCGGCCCGGTCCAGTGCCGCTTCGAACCCCTCGACCGCGATTGCGTCGGTGCGGCCGATGACCAGCGTGTCGTCCGAGAAGCGCGCATCGCAGGCGGCGCGGATCTTGCCTGACATCTCCTGGCTGGAAACCAGCGACTTGCCGTCGAGATGGCCGCAGCGCTTCGGCATCGTCTGGTCCTCGAGTTGCAGCGCCGAAGCGCCCATGCGTTCGAAAACGCGCACGGTGCGCTGGACGTTGATGGCGTTGCCGAAGCCGTTATCGGCGTCGACGATGATGGGGAGGGAAATGCGGTCGCGGACGGCGGCGATCGTGTCGGCGACCTCGTTCATCGAGACGAGGCCGATGTCGGGCCGTCCGAAATGCGTGTAGGCGATCGAGGCGCCGGACAGGTAGACCGTCTCGGCGCCGGCCTGTTCGGCGATAAGCCCCGTCAGCGCGTCGCAAACGCCCGGCGCAACCAGTATCTTTTTCTCGGCAAGCCTTTGTCTAAGCTTCATTATCGGTCCTGGCGGCGCTCCGCCGCGAAGCGCTTTTTCAGATGGGGAACGAGCCCGCCGTCGGCGAGCAATGTCTTCAGGTTGTCGGGGAGGGGCTCCAGCCTGACAGGTCCGGATGAGGCCGGCCGCAATTCTCCAGATTCGAGATCGAGTTCGGCCCGGTCGCCATCCTCGACATCGGTGAGGTCGCCCTCGGCGATGAGGACCGGCAGGCCGAGATTGATGGCGTTGCGGTAGAAGATGCCGGCGAAGGAGCGCGCCACGACCCCGGCGACGCCCAGATATCTCAGCGCTTCCGCGGCCTGCTCGCGCGAGGAGCCCATGCCGAAATTGCGGCCGGCGACGATGATGTCTCCGGGCTTGGTGGTAGCCGGAAAATCGGGGCGCACGGCTTCGAGGCAGTGCGCGGCGAGTTCGGCCAACCCGCCCTTCATGTACTGGCCCGGCGCAAGCTGGTCGGTATCGATATCGTCGCCAAAAAGGAAGATGCGGCCGCTCATGCGCCAGGCCTCCCGTCGAGGAATTCCCTCGGGTCGGCGATGCGGCCGGCGACAGCCGAGGCGGCGACGGTGTAGGGGGGGGCGAGCCAGACTTTCGAGGAGGCCGCGCCCATGCGGCCCTTGAAGTTGCGGGCAGTGGAGGAGATGCAGGTGACGTTCTCGCCAAGCCGGTCGGCCCCATAGCCGGCGCAGATGCCGCACGCATTGGGCAGGATGCGCGCGCCGGCATCCTCGAAGACCCGCATGATGCCTTCGTCGACCGCGCGATCCTGATCGCGGCGGGAGGAGGGCGCAACCATCAGCTCTACGCTGGGCGCCAGCCTGCGCCCTCGCAAAATCGCGGCAGCGCGCTTCAAATCCTCGTATTTGGCCCCCGTGCAGGCGCCGATATAGGCGACGTTTATGGTCGTGTCCGGCACGTCGCCCACCGACGCGGCATTGGCCGGCGAATGCGGAGCGGCCACCTGAGGCTCCAGAGACGCCGCGTCGAAGAGATGATGCTCGAGAAGTTCCGCGTCGGGATCGGTCTTCAGACCGGAATAGTCGCCCGGTTCGCAGCCGACGCTTTCCAGCCACCGCGCCGTCGGCTCGTCCGGCGCGATCAGTCCGGCCTGGGCGCCGAGTTCAGCCGCCATGTTGGAGAGCGTCATGCGCTCCTGCATGGAGAGCGCCGAGATCGCTTCGCCGGCATACTCCACCGCCTGGTACTTGCCGCCGTCCATGCCGAGGCGGCCGCAGAGCGCGAGCATGATGTCCTTGGCCGTCACCGCCGGACCAAGCCTGCCCTGCCATTCGATCAGGATAGTCCCCGGCACCTTCAACCATATCTCGCCGGTCGCCAGCACGCCGGCCATCTCGGTCGCACCAACGCCGAACATGTAGCAGCCGAAGGCGCCGCCGGTCGGCGAATGGCTGTCGCCGCCGACGACGAACATGCCCGGCTTCAGATGCCCCTTTTCCGGTAGGATGACGTGGCAGATGCCCTCGCCGTCGTGGAAGGCGACCTGGCGCTCCTTCGCCCATTGCCGCGTCAATTCGAGGATGCGCGCGCCCTCCTCCGTATCGCCGGGGACGAAGTGATCGGAGATCAGCACCACCTTGCCGGCATCGAAGAGCCCGACGCCAAGATCCTTCAGGATAGGCTCGACGCGACGCGGGCCGCCGGAATCGTGGATCATTGCGAGATCGACTTTCGCCGTGACGATCTCGCCCGGACGGACTTCTTCGCGCCCGGCGGCGCGCGCGATGATCTTTTCAGCGAGCGTGCTTGTCATCATGCCAATCCGAGATAGGAACGCCGCAGTTCGGGATCGTCCAGCATTTCCGACGCCTTGCCCGATAGCCTGATCTCGCCGTTCTCCATGACGAAGGCGCGGTCGGCGATCTCCAGCGACTGCATGACGTTCTGCTCAACGAGAAGGATGGTCAGGCCGCGTTCCCTCAGGCGGCCGATCAGCGCGAACATCTCCTCCACTAGGAGCGGCGAGAGTCCGATCGACGGCTCGTCGAGGATCAGGAGTTCCGGCTCGGCCATCATGGCGCGGCCGATCGCCAGCATCTGCTGCTCGCCGCCCGAAAGCGTGCCGGCCTTCTGCGCCAGGCGCTCGCGGAGGCGCGGAAAGGTGTCCAGCACCTCTTCGAGATTTTGCGCGAGGCTGTTTCTCGCCCGCCTGTAGGCGCCGAGTTCAAGGTTTTCCCTGACGGTCAGGTTGGGGAAAATGTGCCGGCCTTCCGGAACCTGTATCAGGCCGGCGGCGACGATCTCGCTCGGCGCGAGATGGCTGATTTCCCGGCCCTGGAACCGCACCACGCCCGCCCGGCAGCGCACGAGACCGGAAAGGACGGCAGCGAAGGTCGTCTTGCCGACGCCGTTCGAGCCGAGAAGAGCGACAAGCTCGCCGGTCGTAATGTCGAGGTCGATGCCGCGCAGTACCTCGACCGCCCCGTAGCCGCCGCGCACGCCCGATACTTCAAGCATGGCTGGCCTCCCGGCGCCCCATGCGTTCGGCCATACCTTTCCCGAGATAGGCGGCGATGACCCTCGGATCGGCCACGATCTCGGCCGGAGAACCCTCGGCGATGATCCGGCCCTCGTTCAGCACCCACGTATGCTCCGAAAGGCTCATCACCGCCTGCATGACGTGCTCGATGAGCAGGATGGTGACGCCGGTATCGCGCACCGCCCGGATCAGCGGAACGACGTCGCGGATCTCGGAGGGATTGAGGCCGGCCATCACCTCGTCGAACAGGATGAGGCGCGGCTCCGTCGCCAATGCACGCGCCACTTCGAGCCGCTTGCGGCCCGCAACCGTCAGCGCGGCGGCGTCCATGTCGAGACGATCGCCGAGGCCCACCCGGCTGGCGACCTCGTCCGCCCTGGCGAGTGCCGCGCTCCGCGAGGCAAGCCTGAGATGCGCGCCGACGGCGATGTTCTCGCGCACGGTCTGGCCGGCAAAGGGCTGTACGGTCTGGAAGGTACGGACCATGCCGCGCCGGGCGATCGCTTCGGGCGCGAGGCCGCCGATATCCTCGCCGGCGAAACGCACCGTGCCGCTGTCCGGCTTGTGGAAGCCGGTGATCATGGCGAAGAAGGTGGTCTTGCCGGCCCCGTTCGGGCCGATCAGGGAGGCGATGCAGCCTTCCTTCAAGGAAAGGCTGACGTCGCTTGCGGCGCAGACGCCGCCGAAGCGCTTGGAGAGCCGCTCGACCTCAAGCATGGCCGGCCTCCTCGGCGAGCTTCGCGTCGGGGCGGGATCGCCTGCCCAGGCGGAGCGCAAGTCCGGCGATGCCGCGCGGCATGAACACGACCATGAGGACCAGCACGGCGCCGTAGAGCGCCAGCGCGATACCCGGCGCGTCGCCCATGGTTTCCCGCGTGATCTCGGATATGGCGTGCACGCCGATCGCGCCGAAGAGCGGCCCGAAGAGCGTGCCCATGCCGCCGATGATCGGTACGAGCAGGCTTTCGATCGAGATCGCCGTGCCATAGGCGATGGACGGATCGAGATAGAGGAAATACTGGGCGTAGAACACGCCGGCGAGGCCGGAGAAAAGCCCCGACAGCACGATCGCGCCCAGTTTGACGCGGAAAGGGTTCACGCCCAGCGAGCGGGCCGCATCCTCGTTGTCGCGCACGGCGGTGAGCTGCGCGCCGAAACGCGAATTGCCGATCCACCAGACAGTGAGGAACGCCGCAAGCGTCATCGCCCAGACGAGAAAGAAGAAGCCCGTCTTGGTCGGGAATTGCAGGTTGGCGACTCCCTGCTTGAGCGGGATCAGCAGGCCGACGCCGGCGCCGGTCAGGTCGAAGGAATTGGCGAGGATGCGCAGGACCTCGGCAAAGGCCAGCGTCACCAGCGCGAAATAGGAACCGCGCAGACCGTAGCGGAACGTGCAGTAGCCGATGAAGGCGGCGACCAGCATCGCGAGCACCGCGCCGCCGGCCAGGCCGAGCCACGGATTGATGCCGAATTTCATCTGCAGCACCGCGACCGCATAGGCGCCGGTGCCGAAGAAGGCGGCATGGCCGAAGGAGAACTGGCCGCCATAGCCGCCGAGGATGTTCCAGGACTGGCCGAGGAGGGCCGAGTAAAGCGTCATGATGACGAGGTTCAGCCAGAATGCGGAGCCGATCATCCAGGGTGCCGTCGCGATCAAGGCGAAGGTGGCGAGGAGGGCTGCGAGCGTCTTCATGCGGCTCAGACCTTGTGGCCGAGCAGGCCGGTCGGCCTGAAGAGGAGCACCAGGATGAAGATCGCGAAGATGCCGATCTGGCCGAGGCTCTCGCCGAGATAGAGGCCGCTGACCGCCTCGACCACCCCGATGATGAGACCGCCGATCAATGCGCCGACGAAGGACCCCATACCGCCGAGGACGACGATGGTGAAGGCGATCAGGATGAAGCCTTCGCCCACCTGAGGCGTCACGTAATAAGTCGGAAGCAGCAGGCAGGCGGCGACGCCTAAGCAGGCGATGCCGAGGCCGAAGCTCAGTCCATAGATGTGGTCGGTGTCGATGCCGACGAGTTCGGCGCCCTTGCGCTCCTTCGAGATGGCGCGGATGGCGCGGCCGGTGGCGGTGCGCGACATGAACAGCCATAGAAGCGCGGCCGTCACCAGCGCGCCGAAGAAGGCGACGACCTTGGGCAGCGGAATGAAAGCGCCAAGGATGCTGACCGTGTCGAAGCCGTAGGGCACGTCGATCGTTCGCGTATCGGAGCGGAAGAAGTAGAGCGCCAGGTTCTCGATGACGATCGCAAGGCCAAGCGTGGCGAGCAGGATGTTCTCGTCGCGGCCGTGGCTGGCGCGGCCGATGATGCCGCGCTGCAGCGCATAGCCGAGCCCGAACATCAGCGGCGGCACGATGAGCAACGCCAGATAGGGATCGATGCCCAGCCAGACCTTGAGGAAATAGACTGCGTAGAGGCCCAGCATCAAAAGCGCGCCGTGGGCGAAATTGATGATGTGCAGCACGCCGTAGATCAATGTCAGGCCGAGCGCGATCAGCGCATAGAGCGCCCCGGTCGTGAGACCGTTCAGGATGGACGGGATGAGGATCGTGCTGTCGGGCATGTCGACCATGTTAGCAGATGACGGTCCGGCCTTGACGCCCAGGACCGGGCGGTTGCCCGATCCTGATGCGTCGAGCTCAGAGTTCAGGCTTTCATCGGAAAGACGGCATCGGCCGAAGCGAATTCCTTCGGATAGATGACCTCGATCTTGCCGCCGAGCACCTGCGTGTTGGCGGGCGCGGCGCCCTCGTTCTGGCCGCCGACGAACTTGGTCGGGCCATAGGGCATGCCGTGCTTGTCCCAGGTCGAGGAGGCGAGCGCGGCGATCACCTTGTCCTTGTCGGTCGAGCCGGCGCGGTCGATCGCGTCGGCCAAGAGCGCGACGGCATTATAGGTGAGGAACACCTCGTAGGTGTAGCTCAGCCCCTTGTCTTCCGCCGCCTTCTTGCGTTGCAAGGCGAGGTCGGATTTCGGATTGAACCAGTGGTTGCAGTCCATGATCCCCTCGGCGGCCTCGGGGAAGTCATGCACGAACTTGTAGTTCGATGCAGCACCGCCCAGCACCGAATAGATGCCTTTCGCCTTGACCTGCTGCTGCCGAAGCGTGCGGGCGAGGAGCACATATTCGTTATAGTAGTTGGCCGGGATGATCAGGTCCGGATCCTTCGCCTTGATCTGGAGGACGATATTGGTGAAGTCGCGCGTCGGCGTCGGGTGCTTGATGACGTCGACCACCTCGATGCCGATCTTGGGCAGTTCCGCGGAAAGGAGCTTCGCCGTGCCGGTGCCGAAGAGCGAATCCTCGTGCACGATGACGGCCGTTTTCGCGACCGAACCGGCCGCCTTGTTGATCTTGTCGAGGTTGGCAACGGCGATATTGGACACTTTGCCGTAGCCCGGAGAGAAGCGGAAAGTGTTCTTCAGGCCGCGTTTGATGATCTCGTCGGAAACGCCGACATCGACCACATGCGGGGTGTTCGACTTGGCCGCCTCCTGCGAAGTGGCGAGCGAAATGGCCGAGGAATAGCCGGCCACGATGCCGGCAACGCCCTGCTCGACCATCTTGTCCACTTCCGAGGCGCCGATCTCGGGCTTGCCCTGGCTGTCGCCGAGCAGGCCCTCGATCTTGGCTCCGCCCAGCGATTTGATGCCGCCATTGGCGTTGAGGTCCTCTATCGCCATCTGCGCGCCGGCGCGGCACTGCGTTCCGGAAAAGGAGATCGCGCCGGTCACCGGATGGATCAGGCCGATCTTCACCGACTGCGACTGCGCCCTTACGATGGCGGGGAAGCCGGTGATGCCGAGCCCGACCGCGGCGCTGCCGGCGGCAAGGAAAACGCGTCTGTTTACCCCGCCCGCGGCGATGCGATTATTTCTGTCGTCCATCATTTCACCTCCTGTTTTCGGCCCGGACGGTTCGTTGCCGTCGCGGCTCCATGCTGTTCCCCGGAAATAGCGTTTCCTCCTCACCAGCCGGGACCGGCGCAGAAGGCAGCGTTGCCCAGCGCATGCCTTCCTTCTCGCGGACGCGGCGCATGGACATTTCGAAGCGGTAGAGATCGGGACGGTAGAGCACCCGGATATATTCGACGGGCCTGTCGCCCGCATCGCGCACGACGCGGCGAACCTCGATCAGCGGCGCGCCGGCATGGGTCGACAGCGCCGTCGCGACCTCGGAATCCGCGACCGTGGCGGAGATCGTCTGGCGGGCCGAGGTGACCTCGACACCGGCGCGTTCGAGAAGGTGAAGCAGCGGCCGCCGGTTCAAATCGTCACGGTCGTATTGGCGCCCGATCTCGCTCGGCACGTAGGTGACGAGATAGGACATGGGCTCGCCGTCGAGGATGCGGACGCGAACGGCGCGCTGCACTTCGGTTCCGGAAGGCAGATCGAGCGCCTGCGCGATGTCCTCGCTCGCCGGCAGGTAGCCGAATTCGAGCACCCGCGCCTCGGTCGCGATGCCCATGAGCGAGATGTTTTCCAGCCATCCCTCGATCGACGAGGTCACTGCGGGGGGAGGGGGGCGCGTGACTACGCGCGTGCCCTTACCGCGTTCGCGGATAACCAGCCCGGCGTCAGCGAGTTCGTTGAGCGCGCGCTTCGCCGTAATCCGGGAGACGGCGAACCTGCGACACAATTCCTGTTCGCTCGGGATCAGCGCGCCGGCAAGGATTTCGCCGGCATAGATGCGGTTGCGGAGAAGCACGAACAGCTGGTGGTAGAGTGGCACGCGCGTATCGGCGTTCAGCCGAACGTTCACTTCACCCGCCCTTGCGTCCCGCGCACCCATCCACGCCACCTGCCAACAGGCAACTCACGTCACATTGGTATATCAATATACCATTCAGTCAATGTCTGATCGCTTTGCTGAGCCCTTTTTCGCACCTAAGGACCACGAACGCGGCAACGCGCTGGGAGTCGAGATTGCGTCGACCGTTAGCGCTATCTCGACTTCGCGCGGGGGCTTGCCGATTCCGTGGCAATCATGGATCGTGGCCGGATCGTCTTCACCGGAGAGGCCGCGAGCCTGGATGAACCGGATGTTCGTCGACACCTCGTGCTCTGAGAGCGCCGGTCTTCTTCTTGCGAAGCCGCAGCGTGCGAGCGGCCGTGTGCGGATCACCTTCCGGCGGCGGGACGGCGCGACCCATCTCTATCGCCTGCATCAGGACGGATCGGCGAAGGTCCGCTTCCCCCGTACGGACGTCCCCGAGGCGGTGCTCATCAACACGGCCGGCGGCATGACCGGCGGCGATGTCTTCGGCACCGAGATCGAGTTGCAAGAGGGCGCGCAGGCGACGCTGACCACACAGGCCTGCGAGCGCATATATCGCTCGACCGGAGCAGCGGTGACGATCGCCAATCGGATCGAGCTCCGGCCTGGCTCGCGGCTCGAGTGGCTGCCGCAGGAGACGATCCTGTTCGACGGCGGGCGCCTGGTCCGGAGGCTCGAGGTTGACCTCACCGGCGATGCCGGGCTGCTCGCCGTGGAGTCGACTGTTTTCGGCCGCACGGCTATGGGTGAACAGGTCCGGTCCGGCAGCTTCCGCGACCGCTGGCGCATCCGCAGGGACGGGCGGCTCATCTTCGCCGACGAGATTTGCTTCGACGGCGACATCGCCAGCCAGCTTTTGCGGCCGGCCATACTGAACGGCAATGCCGCCATGGCCACTGTCCTCCTCTCCGCATCCGACTGCGAACGCTTCCTCAAGCCGGTGCGCGAAGTGATCGGCGATGCCGGCGGCGCAAGCGCCTGGAGCGGCAAGCTTCTCGCACGCATCGCCGCTCCGGACGGGTTCTCGCTGCGGCGCGTTCTCGTTCCGCTGCTGACGCTTCTGTCGGCCGGGCGCTCGCTTCCCAAGGTCTGGCAACTCTGAAGGAAAACGATGAATCTGACACCGCGCGAGAAGGACAAGCTGCTCATCGCCATGGCCGCGATGGTCGCGCGCCGGCGGCTGGAACGCGGCGTAAGGCTCAACCACCCCGAAGCGATCGCGCTGATCAGCGACTTCATCGTCGCGGGCGCCCGCGACGGCCGCTCGGTCGCCTCGCTGATGGAGGAGGGCGCGCATGTGATCAGCCGCGAGCAGGTGATGGAGGGGGTCGCCGAGATGATTGCGGATGTCCAGGTCGAGGCGACTTTCCCGGACGGGGTCAAGCTCGTCACCGTGCACAGTCCGATACGCTGAGCCGGGTATAGGCAATCTGGGCTATTGAGAGGTTTTCATGATACCCGGCGAAATAATAGCGGCCGAAGGCGAGATCGAACTGAACGCCGACAGGGAAGCGATCGTGCTGACGGTCGCCAATCGCGGCGACCGGCCGGTGCAGGTCGGCTCGCATTATCATTTTTATGAGGTCAACAAGGCGCTTGATTTCGATCGCGAGGCCGCACGCGGCATGCGGCTCGATATCGCCGCCGGCACGGCGGTGCGATTCGAGCCCGGCCAGAAACGCGAGGTGCGGCTGGTGCCCTATGGCGGAAGCCGCCATGTCTACGGCTTCAATGCCAGGGTGATGGGGAAGCTCTGATGGCGACGAGGATAGCACGGTCCGCCTATGCCCATATGTACGGGCCGACGGTCGGCGACCGCGTCCGGCTCGCCGACACGGAACTTTTCATCGAAGTCGAGAAGGACTTCACCACCCATGGCGAGGAAGTGAAGTTCGGCGGCGGCAAGGTCATCCGCGACGGCATGGGCCAGAGTCAGGTTTCGCGTGCCGAGGGCGCCATGGACACCGTCATCACCAACGCGCTGATCGTCGACCATTGGGGCATCCTCAAGGCTGATGTCGGCCTGAGGAACGGGCTGATCGCCGCGATCGGAAAGGCCGGAAACCCCGATACGCAATCCGGCGTCGACATCGTCATCGGCCCCGGCACCGAAATCATCGCCGGTGAGGGCCGGATCCTGACCGCCGGCGGCATCGACGCCCACATCCACTTCATCTG
>JBQCFH010000423.1:0-3213 GCA_051959385.1 Rhizobiaceae bacterium
CAAGCGGTCCGACCTGTCGCGCGACCGCGACGAGCAGCGCCCCGAGCGCTTCGCCGTCGGCCAGAAGGTGGACGCCCGCGTCATCTCCTTCGACAAGAAGACGCGCAAGCTCACCGTGTCGATCAAGGCGCTGGAGATCGCGGAGGAGAAGCAGGCGGTCGCCCAGTACGGCTCGACCGATTCGGGCGCCTCGCTCGGCGACATCCTCGGCGCCGCGCTGAAGAAGCAGGGCGACAAGGAATAAACCGTCTCGCCTGCTGCATGGATAAAGCCCCGCCGGAGCGATCCGGCGGGGCTTTTTGATATCCAAGCTCAACGGCGGCGATCCGCTTCGGCCGGGCTTCTTTCGGCCCGACCTGTACCTCAGGGCAATCGCTTGAACATTAGACCGGATGGCGCTCGACGTTGCCCCCCTCTGTCCTGCCGGACATCTCCCCCGCAAGGGGGAGATTGAGCCGGCCGCGCCGCCTACGCCTGTTCTGCGGCTTTGGAGATTGGCGAAGGCCGTATTGAGAGCAGATCTCCCCCCTTGCGGGGGAGATGTCCGGCAGGACAGAGGGGGGCAACGTCGAGCGCGGTCCGGTCCAATGTGAAGCGATTGCTCTTGACCTGTCCCTCCAGGTGATTGCATCCGGGCCGGATTGCCCGGATAATCAGGCGGTTCGGGGGAACTGGATAGGCCCATGACGAGGCGTCTCAGGATAGCGACCGGTCTGGTGCTGTTCGTCTATGTTGCGTTCCATCTCATAAATGTATCGCTCGGCCTCCATTCCATCGATCTCATGGAAGCCGCCCGGCCATACTTCCAGGGCTTCTGGACCAGCATTCCCGGCGTGACGCTGCTGGCGCTCGCCTTCCTCGTCCACGGCGCGCTCGGCCTGCACGCGCTCTTCTGGCGCAACTCCTTGCGCATGACCCGTCTCGACGCGATCCAGCTCCTCACCAGCCTCTGCATCATCCCGCTCCTGGTGCCGCATGTCGCCGGCACGATCGTGGCGGCCGATCTGTTCGACTACAATCCGACCTTCCAGAGCATACTCGGCCTCTTCTGGGTCGATGTGCCGACCGAGGGCCTGCGCCAGGTCTTCACGCTCGTCTTTGTCTGGGTGCACGGCGTCATCGGCCTGTTCACCTGGATGCGGGTGCAGCGCTGGTGGACCCGGGTCTCGGCCGTGCTTTATCCGCTTGCGGTCGTCATACCGGTGCTGGCACTGCTCGGCTTCGTCCATGCCGGCAAGGAACTGACGGCGCCCGAACCTGCCGCCGTGGAGGAGAGCGCGGCCGCAAATGCGCAAACGGCGCAGGAACCGGCGGGCGCGCCGGGCGACGATGCTGCCGCTTCGACCGCCGAGGAGCCCCAGGAGGAAGCGGCGCCGAACCCGCCGCTCACCGGCGAGGCGCTTCAGCAGGCGGTCGCCACGCTCGATCGCATCGAATGGCGGGCGATCTGGACGTTCGTGGCGCTGGTCGCGCTCACCCTGATCGCTCGCGCCGTCCGGCTGAGGCACGATCGCGCGCGCCTGCGCATCGCCTGGGTCGGAGGGCCGGAATTCACCGTCGACGCCGGGCCGAGCGTGCTGCAGATCGCGCAGATGCACCACGTCCCGCATGCGCATCTCTGCCGCGGGCGCGGCCGCTGCGGCACCTGCCGCATCCGCGTCGTGGAATCGGAATTTCCGCTGCCGCCGAAAAACGACGTCGAGCGACAGACGCTCGCGCGCGTCGGAGCCGACGAGGGGGTCCGCCTCGCCTGCCAGCTCGTGCCGCAGGGCGGCTGGCTGAGCGTCGAGCGGCTCGTCTCGCCCGACATTCGTCCTGCCGATCTCCGCCAAAGGCGGCGTCCAACAGCGCCGGCGGCGCCACAGCCGGAGCCGGCAGAATGAGGTCCGCCGCCTTTCCGGCCCGCATGCTCGCCTTGGCGGCCATGCTCATCCTCGGATGCTTCCCGGCGGCCGCCCAGAACCTGAACCCGTTCCAGCAGAAGCCGCCGGCCGCCGCGGCGCCCTCCGGACCGCCGGCAGCCGGCGACGTCCAGGATCTCATCCGCCTCCTCAGCGATCCCCGCATCGTCGAATGGCTGAAAAAGAACGCCGCCGCGCCCGCCGCCCCGCCGCAGAGCGACAACCCGGCCGTGATGGCGCGCGACGAACTGATGCGCTTTCTCAACCGGACGAAGGCGCGCGCCATCGAGCTCGATCAGGCGAGCGAGGCGCTCCCCTCGGCCTCGATGGTGCTGCGCGATGCCTGGCAGCGGGAGATGCCGGAAGGGGAGACGCTGCGCACGATCACCTATGTCGTCATCTTCCTCTTCATCGGCGGTGGCATCGAGTGGCTCTACTGGCAGTATTTCAACCCGGTGATGGTGCGGCTCGAATATATCCGGCCGACGACGCTCTGGCGCCGCTTCGCCCAGGCGCTGTCGCGGATGGGGATCGGCGGCGGCGGCATCGCGCTCTTCGCGGTAGGCTCGCTCGGCGCGTTCCTCGCCTTCGACTGGGCACCTTTCGTCCAGGAAATGGTGGCGAGCCTTCTTCTGGCGGTTATTGCGCTTCGGATCGCCGGCGCGCTGTCGCGCTTCATCCTGGCGCCGCGGATCGCCGACCTGAGGCTCGTCCCGCTCGACGACCGGCGGGCGCGGACGGTGCATCGCTGGGTCGTCCTGGCGGCGGCGGTAACAATCTTCGGCGCGACCATCACCGACATATTCGGCAATCTCTCCATGAGCGAGAGCGGCACGGCGCAGGTGAAGAGCGCCGCGCTGGCCGTCTCGGTCATCTTCGCGCTGCTCATCGCCGCCGCGCTGATCTCGATGGTGTGGCGCATCCACCGGCACCGGGCCGTGCCGAGCGATCCGGGTCACCGGGCGCTCTATCGGGTCGCGCCGCTGCTCTACACCGTCCTCATCGTCGCCGTCTTCCTGCTCTGGCTGATCGGCGCGACCCAGCTCATGTGGACCGTCGCCATCCTGGCGCTCGCCATGCCCGCCGCCAAGGCGGTCGCTGCATTGATCGACCACCTCTTCGACCGCGCCGAGGAGGATGTCAGGGCCCACGCGGTCACGGAAGCGGCCAACGATGCCGGCTCCCGGCCTGTCCCGGAGGACGCGCCCCCCGCGCCTGGCGCGGCGGGCGCGAGCGGACCGGCCGAAGAGGCGGGCGCGAGCGGACCGGCCGAAGAGGCGGGCCGCTATGAGGTCTATCGCCCGATCGCGCG
>JBQCFH010000424.1:0-2119 GCA_051959385.1 Rhizobiaceae bacterium
ATCGCCATCAGCTTCCCAACGCCCGTCCGGTCCCGGCAGCGGCCGGGCTATCGACGAGATCACAATTCCAAGTCGATTCAGCGGCTTTGCCGCATGCCACCATGGCCTATATGCAGGCTCGTCCGTCCCATTGGGACCCATGATAACATTAATTTTCCTTAATGGCGCCGATTTGGAGGGTGGCGCGTCCCCCTTCAGCCGCCGCGCAAATGTTCCATCTCTCGAATGCGCTTGGCGCTCTCCGCCTCGAGACGACGGGTGACGCCCGCGATGAGGGTCTCCGCCACGACGAATAGCGCGGCGGAAGAGTCCCAGGCCGACGGAACCGCAGTGCGGCCGGCGACGACGTGGCGCGCGAACCGCGCGATCGGCGAAAGCCACTGGTCGGTGAAGAGGATCGTGTCCACGCCGCGCCGGTCCGCCTTCTCGGCGAAGCGGATCAGGCTTTCCTGGTAGCGACGGATATCGAAGATCAGCAGCACGTCGCGCTTGCCCATGTCGAGCAGCCGGTCCCGCCAGTTGCTTTCCTGGCCGGTGAGATGGAAGACGTTGGGACGAATGATGGTCAGATGCGCCGCCATGTAGCGCGCGATCGGATCGGTGAAGCGTCCGCCCACGAGCGTGATGCGCATGCGCAAATTGGCGAGCAGGCCGACGATCTCGGCGACCTGGCGGTCCGAGACATGGCGGAAGGTCTCGCGGATGTTCTCCATGGTCGCATCGACGATCGGCGATATGTCGCCTTCGCGCGCGGCCGACGGCACGGCCGACCGCACGAGCGGCGACTGCAGCTGCGCGGCCAATTCCTCCCGGAGGTTGCTCTGGAATTCCGGATAGTTCTGGAAGCCGAGACGGGCGACGAAGCGCAGGATCGTGGGCGCGCTGACGCCGGCCTTCGCCGCGAAATCGGCAACCGTTCCGAGGCCGATAAGGGGATAGTTCGCGATCAGCGTCTGCGCAGCGCGTCGCTCGCTCGCCGGCATCGCCTCGATGCGATCGGCTATCAGTTCAGCGATGCTGGCCGCCATCTCCCCTCCCGAGCATCGAAGCCCTTGTGCACAGGCCATGAAAACGCATTTGACAAGGCCGGTAAAGCTGTATGAAATCATACATCGCGGCGCAATGACTAGATACACGTAACAGTCATTACAAATTTGCGGAGAGGGGAACATCGCAATGGGAGCCGCGCAGGCCGCCGAGAAGGGAACGGCCCCGGTCCGGATCAGCAATCGGGCGGGCAGCAGCCCCTTCGTGCTTCTGTGCGACCACGCCTCCAATTTCATTCCCGCGGCATACGGAACGCTCGGACTCACGCTCGCGGAGCGGTTCAGCCATATCGCCTGGGATCCCGGCGCGCTGCCGGTCTCGCAACGGATCGCGGCCGCGCTCGACGCCCCCTTGGTGGAATCGTGCATTTCCCGTCTCGTCATCGATTGCAACCGGCCGCTGGACGCGCCGGATCTGGTGACGGAAGTCAGCGAGAGAACGATCGTCCCCGGCAACCACGGACTCAGCCTCGAAGCACGGGAGCGGCGTGTTGCGGTCGCGCACGCGCCCTATCACGCCGCGATCGAACAATTGATCGAGGAGCGCCTTGCCGCCGGGCTGGGCTGCTGCCTTGTCGCCATCCACTCCTTCACGCCGATGTACAAGGGGGTGCCGCGTCGCTGGCATGTCGGGGTCATCCATGATGACGACACGCGGCTGGCGGGACCCATGCTGGCGGCGCTCGCGGCCGAGGCCGGGATCACCGTCGGCGACAACCAGCCCTATTCGCCGGCCGACCGGGTCTACTACACGCTCCAGCGCCATGCGCGGTCGCGCGGGCTTCCCTGCGCGATGGTCGAGATCCGCAACGATGAGATCGCCTCGGCGGCCGGGCAGCGGCGCTGGGCCGCGCGGCTCGCAACGATCCTCGCAGGGATCGCCGTGGAGGCGGAATTCACAGAACAAGAAGCCGGAAAGGCCAATGCAGACGAGTGCGGCGTTCGACTGCAACCAATGGGAAGGTAAACGAGATGTCATCGCAAGATTACACCGATACCGACAAGCACGAGGACGTCAAAGTCCTCCATTCCATGGGCTACGCGCAGGAACTGGAGCGGCGGCTCTCCCGCTT
>JBQCFH010000425.1:0-10841 GCA_051959385.1 Rhizobiaceae bacterium
ATGCCGACCGACGGGTCCATGAACCAGGCGCCGCCGGACATGCCCATGCCGACGCGCGACATGGATTCGACCCCTCCGGCGATGACGATGTCGTCGCCCGCCGCGATCTTGGCCGCGCCGAGATTGATGGCGTCGAGCCCCGAGGCGCAAAAGCGCGAGATCTGCATGCCCGGCGCCTTGAAGTCGTAGCCCGCCTCGAACGCCGCGGCGCGCGGGATCACCGAGCCGGCCTCGCCGACCGGATCGACGCAGCCGAAGATGATGTCGTCCACCGTCGCCGTGTCGAGCCCGTTGCGGTCGCGAATGGCTTCCAGCGTCTTCGCCGCAAGCCGCACCGCCGGAACCTCGTGCAGCGAGCCGTCCTTCTTGCCGCGCCCGCGCGGGGTGCGGACGGCGTCATAGACGTAAGCGTCAGCCATTGTCGTGCTCCTTTGCTTCGTGCCGCTCAGGCGGCGGTCGTCTCCACGTTTCGTCCCGACGGCATCAGCGCCTCCGGCATCTTCCAGCCCGGCAGCAACTTGATGCGGTCCAGCCAGTCGCGGATGTTCGGATAGTCGTTCCAGTCGACGCCGATCTGGTCCGGCCAGAAGAGATAGCCGCAAAGCGAGAAGTCGGCGATGGTCGGGCGCTCGGCCGCCACCCAATCGCGGTTCCTGAGATGCGCGTCGAGCACCTTGTAGGCGCCGAGCGTGCGCCCTTCCAGGAAGGGAATGGCCGGATCGTTCGGCTGGTTGGCAAGGTAACGGAAATACCGCAGCGTTGCCGTGTAGCTCGTCAGCTTGTGGTTGTCGAAGAGGATCCAGCGCATCGCCTCGCGCTCTTCCTCTTCCGTCCTCGGGTTGAATTTCCGGAAGCGTTTGGCGAGGTGATGCAGGATCACCCCCGACTGCGAGAGGGTGATGTCGCCCTCCTCGCGATGATGGACCAGCACCGGCGCCTCGCCCATGACGTTCAACTCGCGATATTCCGGCGAACGCGTCTCGCCGGAGAAATAGGCGACGCGCCTGACCTCCCAGTCGGCTTTGCACAGTTCCAGCATCAGCGCCGCCTTGTAGGCGTTGCCGGACTCGGAAAAGCCGTAGAGCGTGAATTCGGGCATCGCGGCTGGTCTCCTCAAAGGCTACGCGCGATCAGAAGCTTCATCACTTCGTTCGTGCCGCCATAGATGCGCTGCACCCTGGCGTCGCGGAACATGCGCGCGATCGGATACTCGTTCATGTAGCCATAGCCGCCGAAGAGTTGAAGGCATTCATCGACCAGCTTGCACTGCAAATCGGTGAGCCAGAGCTTGCACATCGAGGCGGTGACGGCGTCCAGCCCGCCTTCGAGATGCCGCGCGACGCAATCATTGTAGAAGATGCGGCCGACCGTCGCCTCGGTCTTCAGCTCGGCGAGCTTGAACTGCGTGTTCTGGAAATCGATGATCGCCTTGCCGAAGGCCCTGCGCTCCTTGACGTATTCGATGGTGACGGCGAGCGCGCGCTCGATCATGGCGATCGCCTGCGCGCCGATCAGAAGCCGCTCCTGCGGCAGTTGCTGCATGAGCTGGACGAAACCCTGGCCCTCGTCGTGGCCGAGCAGATTGGCGGTCGGCACGCGCAAATCGTTGAAGAAGAGCTCGGACGTGTCGTTGGCCTTCAGGCCGATCTTGTCGAGGTTGCGGCCGCGCTCGAACCCCTCCACCTCGTCCGTCTGGACGACGATCAGCGAGGTGCCCTTGGCGCCCTGCGAGGGGTCCGTCTTGGTCACGACCACGATCAGATTGGCGTTCTGGCCGTTGGTGATGAAGGTCTTGGAGCCGTTGATGCGGTACTGGTTGCCGTCGCGCTCGGCGCGGGTCTTCACGCCCTGCAGGTCGGAGCCGGCGCCGGGCTCGGTCATGGCGATGGCGCCGATCAGCTCCCCCGTCGCCATCCTCGGCAGCCATTTCCTCTTCTGCTCCTCCGAGCCGTAGTGAAGGATGTAGGGCGCGACAATGGCGTTATGCAGCGCGATGCCGAACCCGTCGACGCCGACATGGCCGATCGCCTCCGCAATCGCGCTCTCATGCGCATAGGTGCCGCCGGCGCCGCCATATTCTTCCGGCATGGAGGCGCAGAGCAGGCCGGCCGCGCCAGCCTTTTCCCAGGCCGAGCGGTCGACGATCTCGTTCTTTTCGTAGCGGTCGTATTCGGGAAGGATCTCGTCGGTCAGGAAGCGGGTCGCCATGTCCTGCAGCATGGCGACGTCCTCGGTCTTCCATGCCGGCTGCGGCGTGGCGAGGATTTCGGCGGGGGAGGTCATGCGGAGCCTCTTTGGGAGGGCTCGCGAACACCCCCCTCTGCCCTGCCGGGCATCTCCCCCTCAAGGGGGGAGATTGGCGGTTTCACTCCCGTCGCCCACCGTCCACCCTTGGAGATTGGCGGATGCCTGGCCACCAGGTGATCTCCCCCCTTGAGGGGGAGATGCCCGGCAGGGCAGAGGGGGGTGCGAAGGAGCGCCGCCATGGCAATCTCTCTGTGCATCCGTCAAAACGCTTCCGCCGGCAGGCTCATCATCGTCTCGGAACCGCTCGATATGCGCGCCAGATGCACCGCCGTCTCCGGCATGATCCGCTCCATGAAATAGCGGCCGGTGATGACCTTGTTCCGGTAGAAATCCTGCGCCTCGCCCGATTCGGCCAACCTGTCCTGCGCCGCCTTCACCATTCGGCCCCACATGTAGCCGAGCGCCACAAGACCGGAAAGATGCAGATAGTTGGTCGAGGCGGCGCCGGCATTGTCCGGGTTCTTCATGCCGTGCTGCATCAGCCACATGGTCGCTGTGTAAAGATCGTTCAGCCCCTTCTTCAGCGCCTTGGTGAAGGGCGCCATCTTCTCGTCGGAACGGTGCTGTTCGCAGAAATCGCCGACCTCCTTGAAGAAGGCCTGGATGGCGCGGCCGCCGTTCAGCGCCAGCTTGCGGCCGACGAGATCGAGCGCCTGGATGCCGTTGGCGCCCTCGTAGATCATGGCAATGCGGGCATCGCGCACGAACTGGCTCATGCCGTGCTCTTCGATATAGCCGTGCCCGCCATAGACCTGCTGGGCCATGACGGCGTGCTCGAAGCCCTTGTCGGTCAGCACGCCCTTGATGATCGGCGTCATCAGGCCAAGCCAGTCATCCGCCTCCTGCCGCTCCTTCTCGTCGGCCGAGCGGTGCGCGACGTCGGATCGCAGAGCCGTTGCCAGGATGAGTGCGCGGCCGCCCTCGTTGAAGGCGCGCATGGTCATCAGCGCGCGGCGGATATCGGGATGGACGATGATCGGATCGGCCTTTTTGTCCGGCGCCTTGGGTCCGGTCAGCGAGCGGCCCTGCAGGCGCTCGCGGGCATAGGAAGCAGCGTTCTGGTAGGCGACTTCGCCCAGCGCCTGGCCCTGCAGGCCGACGCCGAGCCGCGCCTCGTTCATCATCGTGAACATGGCTTTCAGCCCGCCATTCTCCGGGCCGATCAGGAAGCCGGCCGCCTCGTCATAGTTCATGACGCAGGTGGCGTTGCCGTGGATGCCCATCTTCTCCTCGATCGAGCCGCAGGAGAGTTTGTTGCGCTCACCCGGCGCGCCGTCTGCACCAACGAGGAACTTCGGCACGATGAAGAGCGAGATGCCCTTGGTGCCTTCCGGCGCGCCCTCGATGCGGGCGAGCACCAGGTGGACGATATTTTCGGAGAGGTCGTGCTCGCCGGCCGAGATGAAGATCTTCTGCCCGGAAATCCGGTAACTTCCGTCGCGCACCGGAACCGCCTTGGTGCGCAGAAGGCCGAGATCGGTGCCGCAATGCGGTTCGGTCAGGTTCATGGTGCCGGTCCACACGCCCTCGACCATCTTCGGCAGATATTTCTGCTTCTGCTCCTCTGTGCCGTGGGTGAGGATGGCGGCGATGGCGCCGTGGGTCAGGCCCGGATACATCATCAGCGCCATGTTAGCCGAGGACAGGTACTCGCCGATGGCCGTGTGGATGGAATAGGGCAGGCCCTGGCCGCCATATTCGATGGGCGCGGAGAGGCCCATCCAGCCGCCGGCGCAATATTCCCCGTAGACATCCTTGAATACGGCCGGCGTGGTCACCGAGCCATCGTCGTGGCGCTTGCAGCCTTCGATGTCGCCGATGCGGTTGCTCGGCTGCATCACCTCCTCGGCGAGCTTCGCGCCTTCGGCGAGGATCGCCTCGAGGACATCGGGCGTCGCATCCGCAAAGCCCGGCAGATTGCTGTAGCGCTCGTAGCCGAGCAGTTCCTTCAGGACGAAAAGCGTGTCTGCGACCGGCGCCCTGTAGCTCGGCATGGTTGCTCCTCCGTTGCCACGACATCGTCGTGGCCACTGACATAGACCGCGGCTCGTGCAGACCCAAGGGGCATCTGCACGGCACATGACGATTAATTGACGTTTACGCAAACGTCAATCGGCGGCCGTGAAAACTTGGCCGCCGCTCGCGCGGGCGGCGCTCCAATTCAGGGAAAGCGGAGGGAAAGGCTGTTCAGCCGGCGCGGCGGAGCGGCTGCACGGCTTCGAGACGGTCGCGAACCGTCTCAATCATGTCCTTCAACTCGCCGATCGCCTCGTCCAGCGCCGCGCGGCGCGTCTCGAGCCGCCCCAACTGGCGCTGCGACTTCTCCAGCACCAGCTTGAGCTGCCGGGTGTTCGGGCCCTTGGGATCGTAAAGGTCGATCATCTGCTTGACCTCGCGCAGCGAGAAGCCGACACGCCGGCCAAGCAGGATCAGCTTCAGCCGCGCCTGGTCGCGGCGCGAATAGAGACGCGTCGTGCCTTCCCGCCGGGGGTGGATCAGGCCGCGATCCTCGTAGAAGCGCAGCGCGCGAAGCGTCACGTCGAAGCTTCTTGCCATTTCGCCGATGCGCGCGAACTCTTCCGTATCGTCCCGCGCCTCATCGGGGTTGAGGGCCGCTTCGGGGGCGGCGTGCTTCGTTTCGGTCATAATTGCTCAAATCCCGGATTGATGTTCCGGAGTCCCGGAACAGCCGCAACTGTCAGGATGGGTTTCCGCTCACGGCTCTGGCTGATTTTCAAAGGCGGCAAAGCAGCCGGCCTTGTTCATGCCGGGCGATATAAATGCTGCACCGCAGCAATACAAGGCATCCGGCCGGGGCGCGACATTTTTGGCCGGTTTACGATTTGGGAAGCTGTCTTTCGGCGCCGGTAAGCTTGGTTAACGCGTTGTTTACCAGCTTTGGGGAAATGTGCGCACATCGGAATCCCGTGCTTATCCTGTTTCGCGTTCACGGCATTCGAACGAGGAATGGAAGCCGTGTGCAGACGACCGTTGCGCACCGCCTTCCGCAGGATCGGAACCGTTCCTCCCGGATGAATAGAAGAGCCGCCCGTGGGACGGCGTTGGCGAGCAGGCGTGTCGATGAATACCAGGCGCTCATATATCGAATCCCTGAACGCAGGCAGGCAGCGGCGGGAACATGCCTCGCTGGAGGACCTGAACCGCTCGCTCGCCAGCCTCGACGAGCGTTTCGGCCGCAGCCTGGGCGAGCCGCAAAGCGAAGAACGCGACCCCGCGCCCGCCGCGCCATTCTCGACGGATCGAGAGCGCTACCAGAGCGATGCCGATCGGCAGTGGGAACGGCCGGCGCCGGATTTCGCAGGCGATTTCCGGCGCAATCGGGCCGAGCAGGGCGGTATTGCCTCGATGGGCAGGATCGCCTCGGAACTGAACAGCCTGCGCGAGGAACTACGCCGCCGGGTGGAGGGCGTTTCGCGTGAGGCGGACGATGACGGCTACGGCGCAAGGCCGGATCGCCTGCGCAACATGATCGGCGCGCTTCCCGAACCGTCCGGCGTCCTTTCGGGCGCGGGCGAGGACACGATCGCCGGCATCGTCGATCGCCTCGAACGGATCCACGGCGCCGTGTCGAGCCTGCCCGATTCACAGGCGCTCGAATCCCTCGATGAGAAGATGCGGACGCTGGCGACCGCCGTCGAGCACCTGGCGCGCCAGAAGGACATGCCCGGCGCCGCGACCTTCGCGGCGATCGAGGAGCGTCTCGACGAAATCTCGCGCGCGATCGCCGCCTCCTCGGCGCAGGCTGCCCCCGGCATCGACAACGAGCACCTGGCCCGTGTCGAGGCGCGGATCACGTCGCTGTCCCGCCAGCTCGAGGAACTGATCGAAGACCGCCCGGTCGATGCGGTGGTGAAGCAGCTCAATGCGCTGTCGGCCCGGATCGACGACATCGCCGGCCGCGCCGACATGCCGGAGAGCGCGGTCGACCGGCTTTCGCGCCAGGTCGATCTTATCTCCCGAAAGCTTGAGGAAGGCGCGCCGGCTTTCGATCCGCGCATCGTTTTCGAGGGCATCGAGAAGCGCTTCGACGCGCTTACGCAGGCGCTGGAGCAACGTCATGAAACCGCGCGGGAGCAGAGCGTCGCGCTGTTTCGGGATCTGGAGGAGCGGCTGGAGCGCTATAACCAGGATGCACTTTCGACCGATGCGACCATCGTCGAGGCGCTGAACAAGCGCTTCACCGACCTCGAAGCGGCCATATCGCAGCAAAACGGTGTCGGGCCGCAGGCCATTCGCGGCCTCGAGGAGCGCCTGAACGACATCGCCGAGAGGCTCGGCCGCTATGGCGATCAGACCGTCGACCCGGATGTCGTCCGCAGCCTGGAAAGCCAGGTGGAAAGCCTCACCGCGCACCTTTCCCAGCCGGGAAGGCCGCTGCCGGAATTCGACGACATCGGCCCGCGCCTCCAATTGATCGAGCGCTCGCTGATGGAAAGCCGCGAGGCCCTCGTCGTCGCGGCGCGCGAGGCGGCCGAGCAGGCGGTCCGTTCCCGCGACCTGCCGGAGAGTGACGCCGCCGCCCTGAGCGGGCTCGCCGAAGACCTCCGATCCCTGGAAAAGCTCGCCCGCACGTCGGACGAACGCAACGGCCGCACCTTCGAGGTGATCCACGACACGCTGCTGCAGATCGTCGACAGGCTGGGCGCGCTCGAAAGCGGAGCCGCGCCCGCCGCCGCCGCGCCTGCCACGGAGACGCCTCCCGCGCGAAAGCTGGAATTCGCCGAGGCTCCGTCGCTCGACCTGGAGGAGGCCGCGCCGCTGCTTGACGCGGCGGGCACCATGCCGAAGGGCGAAGTGGTGCGCGATCCGAAACGCTCCCCGGCCGAGGCGGCGGCAGCAGCTGCCATGGCCGCGCTGAGCAGCAGTGAAACCGGCGCGGTCCAGTCGAAGCCGTCGCCGAGAAAATCGAGGCTCGGCAGGCTGTCGAGCGCGCTGTCGCGCAAGAAACAGCGGAAGAACGCCGTCGAGGAAAGGCGCGAGCCGAGCGCCGAGGCGGAGGTGGCGGAAAAGCCGGCGGCGGAAGCAGGCCTCGACGCCCCGCTCGATCCGAAGCTCGCCAACCAGCCCCTGGAGCCGGGTTCCGGCGCACCCGACCTGAATGCGATCATGAGGCGGGTGCGCGACGAGCGCGGCGGGGAAGGACGCGCGCGTGACGCCGAGGCGGCCAAGTCCGATTTCATCGCCGCGGCGCGCCGCGCCGCTCAAGCCGCCGCGGCCGAAGCAGAGGTCCTGAAGAAGAAGTCCGATCCCAAGGGGCCGTCGAAGAGCTTCAGCTTCAAGCGGCTGCTGCGCTCGAACACGAAGATGGTGGTGCTGGCCGCCGGCGTGGTGTTGGTGGGCGTTGCCGGCGCACAGCTCGGCAAGGCGCTGATGACGGACGGCGGCCAGAAAACTGTGGTCGCCAGGCGTCCCGCCACGGCCCCGGTCGCGAAGGATAAGGCGATGGCGGCGACCGACAAGGCGGCGTCCGCCAGGCCCGATGCGGTGAACAAGGTGGCGGCGCTCTCGCCGGTCACGCCGCTTCCCGCGAAGCCGGCCGGAAACGACCCGTTGCAGGCGGCATCGGCAAAGCCAGCTCCTGTGCCGCCCAAAGCCGCGCCTGCAGCGCCCGCCGACAGCGCGCCCACCTCGGCGAACGCAAAGCCGGTGGAAGTGCCCGGCTCCGCGCCGTCGAAGCCGGCCGCCGAGATCACCAAGGTAGCGCTGACGACGGCGCCGGCGCCGGGCGCGGCTGTCGCGAAAGCGCCGGCCGCGGTGGACGAGGCCAAGAGCGGCACCGCTGACACGGCTGTCGCCTCCGCGCCGTCCACGGCGACGCATCCGGAAACCGCCGGGCTGAGACCCGCCGCGGAGAATCCGAAAGCTGAAGCTGCCGCCGCGGCTTCCGCTCCGGCCGCGCGGATGCCCGTTCCGGACGATGCCGGCCCGCAGCCGCTGCGCGAGGCCGCTGAAGCGGGCGATCCCAAGGCCCTGTTCGAGATCGGATCGCGCTACGCCGAAGGAAAGGGCGTGACCGCCGACCTGAAGACGGCCGCCAAATGGTACGAGGAGGCGGCCGGCCTCGGCTTCGCCCCGGCGGAGTACCGGATCGGCAATTTCTACGAGAAGGGCATTGGCGTCGATCGCGATATCGCCAAGGCGGAAGACTGGTACAGGAAGGCGGCGGCTCAGGGCAATGCCGCGGCGATGCACAATCTCGGCGTGCTCTATGCCATGGGCGCCAACGGTCCCGTCGACAACGATGCGGCCGTCCGCTGGTTCGAGAAGGCGGCCGAGCTCGGCGTCAAGGACAGCCAGTTCAACCTGGGCATCCTTGCCGCGAAGGGCGTCGGCATGCCGCAGAACCTGGAGGAATCCTACAAATGGTTCGCGCTGGTCGCCAAGACCGGCGACAAGGATGCGGAAACGAAGCGCGACGAGGTAGCGAACTCGCTGCGTCCCGAGCAGCTTCAGAAGGCGAAGGCGGCTGTCGAGCTTTGGAAGGCGAAGCCGGTCGATGTCGCGGCCAACGTCGTCGATATTCCCGATGCCTGGAGGGAAGGGGACACGAAGACGGCCGGCATCGACATGAAGCAGGCTGTCAGGAACATCCAGCTCATCCTCAACAAGAACGGCTACAACGCCGGATCGCCCGACGGCGTGATGGGCGACAGGACCAAGTCGGCCATCGCCGCCTTCCAGAAGGCCAACGGCATGGAGCCGACAGGCGAGGTGAACGAGGCCCTGGTGACCGCGCTCCTGAAAAAGAAATAGGAGAAATGCCAGGCCGCCCGCATGTGATCTATTTGCCAACATGCTGACAAAATTGCGGGTTTTGCGCCTGGCCGGCTTTCGATAAATTGACTCGGCTGTCTCAGCGGCGCAAGAACGGTCCTGTTTTCAATCGTGTTTCCCGCACGAGAGGATCTCCGGTCCCAAATCGGATTTGACGGGTGGGTATCTATCTCCCGATCGCAGAGATGTCGGTCAATGTCTTCGTGCTGCTCGCGATGGGCGGCGCGGTCGGCTTCCTCTCGGGCATGTTCGGCGTCGGCGGCGGCTTCCTGATCACGCCGCTCCTGATCTTCTACAACATCCCGCCCTCCGTCGCGGTCGCGACCGGCGCAAACCAGGTCGTGGCGGCTTCGGTCTCCGGAGCGCTGATCCATCTGAAGCGCGGCACGCTCGACATGAAGCTCGGGACGGTCCTGCTGGTGGGCGGCATCGCAGGGTCGGCGGTGGGCATCTACATCTTCGCGCTGCTGCGCCGGATCGGCCAGTTGGACCTGATCGTCTCGCTGATGTACGTGATACTGCTCGGCTCCGTCGGCTCGATCATGCTGATCGAGAGCGCCCGCGCCATCCGCCGCGCCCGTTCCGGCGGGGCGGCAGAGCTGCGCCGCCCCGGCCAGCACAACGGGGTGCACAAGCTGCCGCTGAAGATGCGCTTCCGCTCTTCAAAGCTCTTCGTCAGCGTCATTCCGGTGCTCGGCCTCGGCGCCATCATCGGCTTTCTCGGATCCATCCTCGGCGTCGGCGGCAGCTTCATCATGATCCCGGCGATGATCTACCTGCTGAAGGTGCCGACAAAGGTCGTCATCGGAACGTCGCTGTTCCAGATCGTCTTCGTTTCCGGCTTCACCACCATCGTCCACGCCGTCGCCAACCAGACGGTCGACGTAGCGCTCGCTTTCGCTCTGATGGTCGGCGGCGTCGTCGGCGCGCAATATGGCGCACGCGCCGGCCAGCGCCTGCGCGGCGAGCAGTTGCGGGCGCTGCTCGCCTTTCTGGTTCTGGCCGTGGCCGTTCGGCTTGCGATCGATCTTTTCGTGCGCCCCGTCAGCCCGTTTTCGCTGGCGCCCGTGGGAGGCGCCTGAGCATGCGTCGCCTGCGTGCCGCCATGCTGTTTGCGCTGGCTCTCGCGATCGCTCTGCCGGCCTCGGCGCTGGCGCAGACGGCCGGGCATGAATCGATCCAGATAGGTCTCTCCTCCGACACGATCTCGATCACGTCGGATTTTTCCGGCGCGGACCTGACGATCTTCGGCTCGATCGACAATATCGACCCGGCGGTGGCGCGCGCCGGCGGCTATGACGTGATCGTCGTCCTCGAAGGACCGCCGCGCCCTGTCGTCGTGCGCCACAAGGAGCGCATCTTCGGCATGTGGATCAACACGCAGTCCGAAACGTTCGTGAACGTCCCGTTCTCCTATTCGGTCGCGTTGACGAAACAGCCCCAGGACATCGCCGAGCCGAAGGTCTATCGGCAGCTCGCGCTCGGCATCGACAACATCTACATGCAGCCGCTCGATCCGAGCGCCGATCCTGCGACCATCAAGGAGTTCACCGCGGCGCTGAGGGAGCGCAAGAAGGCTTCCGGCCTTTACAGCGAGAGGCCCGGCGCCGTGCAGTTCCTTTCGCAGACCCTTTTCCGCGCGACGGTTTCGCTTGCGCCCGACGTGCCCGTGGGAACGCACCGCGCCCGCGCCTTCCTGTTCAAGGGCGGCAATTTTGTCGCGCAGACGTCCGCCCCGC
>JBQCFH010000426.1:0-3950 GCA_051959385.1 Rhizobiaceae bacterium
GAAGCTCTCGAATTGCGCCGCCAGCACCAGAAGAATGATGACGATGGCGAAGCCGAAAGTCGTGAACAGGCTGGCGTTGGATTCGCCGAGCGTCGCCGTCTCGGCCAGCGGAATGATGCGCTGGCCCGGCTTGAGCAGCGGCGCGGCGATGTCCTGCGCCACCTTCCAGCTGTCGCCGAGCGCGAAATCGGAACGCAGGCCGGACGTGATCCCGACCGCACGCATCTGCTGCTCGCGCTCCAGCGCCGGCGGAACCGCGATCTCCTTCAGCGTCGCGATGGTGGACATCGGGACATAGCGGCCGTCGCCCGTCTTAAGGAAGATGTTCTCCAGATCGGTGGGGTCGTTCACGGGATTAGTCGTGGAGACGAGCTTCACGTCGTAGCTGCGATCCTCGATGAAGACGGAACCGACCAGATTGCCGTCCAGCATGGATTGCAGCGCTTCGGCGAGCCCGGTGATGTCGATGCCGAGATCGGAGGCGCGGCGCCGGTCGACCTGGACGGCGAGCTGCGGCTGGGTAGGCTCGTTGGTCAGGCGCGCCTGCTCGAAGCGCGGATCCTTCTCCATGGCGGCGACGATTTTTGCCGCGGTGTCGTTCAGATCGGCATAGTTGCTGCCGAGGATCGCGAATTGCAGGCCGTTCCCGGCGCCGCGTATGTGAAGGCTGTTGGGCTGGACCGGATAGGCCTGGACGCCGGGCACCTCTTTGACGAGCTTGCGCAACTCGGCGACGATCTCCTGCTGCGACCTCTGCCGCTCTTCCCACGGCGCCAGCGTCAGCACCATGAATCCCTGGTTGAACGTGCCGCGGCTGCCGGCCAGCGAGAACGTGTTCTCGACTTCGCCCGAGCGGACCATGGGCTGGATCAGCCTCTCGATCTCGCGGATGCGGGTGGAGGTGAAATCCAGGCTGACGCCTTCCGGCGCGGAAATCCTGACGATCGCCAGCGACCGGTCCTCGTTGGGCGTCAGTTCCTGGCGGATCGTGCCCGACAGGGCGGCCGCGACGGCCGCGAAAAGCAGCGCCACCACGACCACGACCATCGGGGCGGAAAGACAGGCACGAAGCGTGCGCCGGTAGAGAGCGGCCAGAGCGCCGCCGGCCCGGCCGATCAGCCCGGTTTGTGTCTTCGCCAGATGCTCGGCCGTATGCGCGCCCAGCATGCGCGAGGCGAGCATCGGGCAGAGCGACAGCGCCACGACGCAGGAAAGCACCACCGACATGGCGAGCACGAAGCCGAACTCGCGGAAGAGCCCGCCGGTCTGGCCCGGCAGGAAGGAGAGCGGCACGAACACGGCCACCAGCGTCGCCGTCGTGGCGATTACCGCGAAGAACACTTCCTGCGTGCCGAGCACGGCGGCGGCACGCGGACCCATGCCTTCGTTGCGCCGGCGCACGATGTTCTCGAGCAAGACGATGGCGTCGTCGACGACGAGGCCGGTCGCGAGCATCAGCGCGAGCAAGGTCAGGATGTTGACCGAGAAGCCGGCGAGATAGATCGCCGCGACCGTGCCGATCAGCGCCACGGGAAGGGTGAAGGCCGGGATGAGGGTGGCGCGGATGTCGCGCAGGAAAATGAAGATCACCAGAAGCACCAGCGAAACCGAGAGGCCGAGCGCGACCTCGACCTCGTGCAGCGCGCCGCGAACGAAGATCGCGTCGTCGCTTGTCACGCGGATCTGGGTTCCTTCCGGCAGGATCTTCTGGATGCGCGCCGCCGCCTCGCGGACGCCTTTGGAAATGTCGAGCGTGTTCGACTGCGCCTGGCGGATGATACCGATGCCGATGCCGGGCTTGCCGTTGGCTCGCAGCGTCGTCTGCCCGATATCCGGCCCGAGCGTGACCGTCGCCACCTCGCCGAGCCGCGTGTCGCCGTTGATGATGATGTTCTCGAAATCCTTCGGCGTCACCACAGGCGCGGTGGTGCGCACGATCAGCGCCTGGGTCTTGCTGTTCAGCGAGCCGGCGGGCGCATCGAAGGACATGGAGGCGAGCGCGTTGCGGATCGTACCGACGGTGAGGCCGAGGCTCGACAGCTTGGCCTGGTTCACGTCGATGCGGAAGATCTTGTCGCGATCGCCGTAGAGCTGGACATCGGCGACGCCGGGCACCGCCGACAGCATGTCCGTGACCTGGTCTTCCGCGAGCACGGTCAGGTCCTGCACGCTCATGCGGTCGGAGGTGAGCGCAAGGCGCAGCACGGGATCGGAATTGGCGTCGGCCTTGATGATGCGCGACGGGTCCGCCTCCTCGGGCACGTCGTTCTGCACGCGGCCCATCGCGTCGCGCATATCTGCCGCGGCGGCGTCGAGGTTCACGCCGTCGTTGAACTCCACGACGATGCGGCTGCGGCCGAAGGAGGAGGTGGAGGAGATCTGCTTGACGCCGGCGACGCGCGAGACCGCGCCTTCGAGCAGCTTGGTCAGTTCGCGGTCGATCGTTTCGGCGGCAGCCCCTTCATAGTCGGTGGCGATGGTGATGACGGGACGGTCGACATCCGGGAGTTCGCGGATCTCGACGCCGTAAAACGCCGCGAGGCCGGCGACCGCGATCAGCGTGTTGATGACGAAGGCGAGGATCGGCCGGCGAACGAAGAGCGCCGTCGATCCCAGTTCGGCCCGTGCGTTGGACAGCTCCGTCACGGCTTCTTCAGGTGCCCCGTGCCGGGTTATGCGCCTCGGGCGCCTTTGCCTGGTCGGTGCCCCCGTCGGCGATCATGATCTCCGCGCCTTCGCGAACGGTCTGCACCCCTTCGGTAACGACCGTGTCGCCGGCAACCAGCGGGCCGTCGACCAATACGCTGTCGGTGTTGCGCTGGATTATCGTGACGGGCGTTTGGCGCGCCTTCCCGTCACGGACCGCCCACACATAGGCGCCGTCGGTGCTCCACTGGATCGCCAGCGGGTTTACGGAAGGGTAGGTGTCGCCGGGAAAACGCATTTCGATGCGGAAGGCCATGCCGGCGCGCAGCGTATCGGCCGGGTTTGTGATGCGGCCGCGCACATGCAGCGTCCGGCTTTTCTCGTCTATGCGGTTGTCCACGGCGCTGACCTCGCCGTGATAGACGTTCTCGGGATGCGCGATCGAGGTGGCCGTAAGCGGGTCGCCGACATTGATCATCGAAGCGAATTTCTCCGGCGCCCAGAAATCCACGAGAATCTTCGAGCGGTCTTCGATGGTGGCCACGACGGTTTCGGTGGTGACGTAGTTTCCGACCGTCACCGGCAGGATGCCGACAATTCCCGCAATGGGAGCGACGATGGTGCGCCGGGAAAGCTTCAGTTCCGCGTCGCGCAACTCCAGCTCGGCGTTTTCCTTGGCAAGCTCGGCATCCTTCACCTGGACGGCGGTGATCGTGTTCGTGCGGCGCAGAGCCTGGGCGCGCTCGAGCTTGGCCTCGGCGTCGGCGACGGCGAGTTTGGCCCGCTCGAAGGCGATCTGCTCGGCTTCGGAATCGAGCTTGGCGATCGTGCCGCCGGCCTCGATGCGGCTTCCCGATTTCGCCACCACCTCGGTCAGCCGCCCGGCGGAAAAAGGCATTACGGAAACGGAATTGTTGGCGCGGCCATTGCCGATGGCGGAAAGCCGGTCGTTCACGGTGCCGGTGGAGACGGCGTCGGTCAGTACATTCGGCTGGACCCCGGCGGGCGCGCTTGCCGGTTTTTCGGGGACGGCCTTCGCCGTGGCAACGGCCGGCAGCTCAACGCCCCAGCGCGAAAGAACGTGGCCTGCGCCGGGGTAGTACCCGACCCATACCGCCAGCGCGACGACAAAGATTGCAAGTGAGATCAGTCCCTGCTTCCAGATCGCCATCAGCTTCCCAACGCCCGTCCGGTCCCGGCAGCGGCCGGGCTATCGACGAGATCACAATTCCAAGTCGATTCAGCGGCTTTGCCGCATGCCACCATGGCCTATATGCAGGCTCGTCCGTCCCATTGGGACCCAT
>JBQCFH010000427.1:0-3713 GCA_051959385.1 Rhizobiaceae bacterium
AACGCGTGTCGACCGGGGCGTCGGGGCCCGGATCGAACATCCCCATCAGTTCCTTTTCGAGATCGATCTCGAAATCCTCGTCCGGACGGGGAGTCGGCTGGACGCGTGGATCGAATCCCATTATGCGCGTCAGCTCGGCAAAAGGATCGTTGTCCTTGAAGTCCTGATCGCCTGCGGCTTTGAGCTGCACTTTGTTTGCCATGCTTGTCCACACTCACACACTTCGGACGCCGGCGACGTCGCGCGTTTCGGCCTACCAGCGCAATATGGGCAATCGGTGGCAGGTGTCGCCGCCGCCTAGCGCATCTCCGAAGGTGCTTCCGCCCCGATCAGCGCCAGGCCCGACGACAATACGTCAAGAACAGCCTGCACCAGACCCAGCCTGGCATTGGTCAATTGTGGGTCGTTAACCTTAACAAACCGTAAGCCAGGATTTTCTGTACCCCTGTTCCAGTGAGTGTGGAACGCGTTGGCCAAATCGTAAAGGAAAAAAGCGAGCCTGTGCGGCTCCTGTGCTTCCGCCGCGGCCTCGATGAGCCTCGGATACTCGGCCAGCTTCCGGATAAGCCCGATCTCGCCCTCGTCGGTCAAAAGGTCGAGCGACTTCTTCAGCGCCGCCCGGTCGCCCGCATCGGCGGCGACGTGCCGGCCTGCCTGGCGGAAAACCGAATGGCAGCGCGCCGAGGCGTATTGCACGTAGAAGACCGGATTGTCCTTCGACTGCTCTGTCACCTTGGCGAAATCGAAATCGAGCGGCGCGTCGCTCTTGCGGTAGAGCATCATGAAGCGGATGGCGTCGCGGCCGACCTCCTCCACCACGTCGCGCAGCGTCACGAACTCGCCGGCGCGCTTCGACATGCGCACCGGCTCGCCGTTGCGGAACAGCTTGACCAGCTGGCAGAGCAGCACGGTCAGCTTCACCTTGTCTCCCGCGACGGCGCGCGCCAGCGCTTCCAGCCGCTTGACGTAGCCGCCATGGTCGGCGCCGAGCACGTAGATCAGCTCGCTGAAGCCGCGGTCGACCTTGTCCTTGAGATAGGCGACGTCGGCCGCGAAATAGGTGTAGGTGCCGTCCGACTTGACCAGCGGCCGGTCGATGTCGTCGCCGACCTCTGTCGAGCGGAAGAGCGTCTGCTCGCGGTCCTCCCAGTCCTCCGGCTTCTGCCCCTTGGGCGGCGGCAGCTTGCCCTTGTAGACATGGCCCTTCAGCGTCAGGTCATTGATGGCGCAGCGGATCGCATGCGCCCCGTTGGCGTGCAGCGTGCGCTCGGAGAAGAAGACGTCGTGATGGACGTTGAGCAGCGCCAGGTCCGCCTTGATCATCGCAAGCATGGCGTCGATGGTGCGGTCGCCGACGATGGCGAGCGCCTCCTCCTCCGGCATCTCCAGAAGATCGCGGCCGAACTCCTGCGCCAGCGCCTGCCCGACCGGGACCAGGTAGTCCCCGGGATAAAGCCCGGAGGGTATTTCGCCGATATCCTCGCCGAGCGCCTCGCGGTAGCGCAGGAAGGCGGAGCGCGCCAAAACCTCGATCTGCGCGCCGGCGTCGTTGATGTAGTATTCCTTGACGGTCTCGTAGCCGGCGAAGGCGAGCAGGTTGGCAAGCGCGTCGCCGACCACGGCTCCCCGGCAATGGCCGACATGCATCGGGCCGGTCGGGTTGGCCGAGACATATTCGACGTTGATCTTCTTTCCGGCGCCGATCCGCGAGCGGCCGTAGTCTTGTCCCGCATCGAGCATCTCGCCGAGCCGCGCCTGCCAGAAGCCGGGGGAAAGACGCAGATTGACGAAGCCCGGCCCAGCGACCTCGGCCCCAGCGATATCCGGATCCTGCGCCAGCGCCTCGCCGATTTTCGCGGCAAGCGCGCGCGGGTTCTCGCCGACCGCCTTGCCGAGCACCATGGCCGCGTTGGTGGCGATGTCGCCATGCGCCGGATCGCGCGGCGGCTCGGCGACGATGCGGCCGAGCTCGAGCGGATCGCCGGAGAGCGTCTTCAGATCAAGCGTTTGGATTGCATTCCTGATCCGATCGTTGAAATCGGCGAAAATGTTCATTCTGCGTTGCCCGTGAGGAGGTGCCGGGGGCGAGCCGGGATCGGAAGGCCGCCCATCCGGATTTGGCCCCGCCCCTACCCCAAATCCGGCGTATGGTCAAACAGGCGGCGGTGCTCCTTGACCGCGTAATTGTCCGTCATGCCGGCGAGGAAGTCGGCGACATGCCGGGCCTTCACCCGATCCTCCGCCTTTCCGAGCAATTCGCGCCAGCCTTCCGGCATCAGGCCGGGCTCGGCGAAATAGGCGTCGAAGAGGTCGCGCACGATCCGCTCGGCCCCTTCCCTGACCCTGAGCACCACCGGGTTGCGGTAGAGGTTGGCATAGAGAAATGTCTTCAGCTCGTTTTCCCGGCGCCGCATCTCCGTGGAAAAGACCACGATCGTGCGCCCGGCATTGTGCACGTCCTCGACGCTGCCGGGCCGGATTTCGGCCAGATTGCCTTTGGCGGCCCGTATCACGTCTTCGACCATGAGCGTGATCTGCCGGCGCATCAGCTCGTGGCCGGTCCGCACCGCATCGAGCCGCGGATAGAGCGCGCGGACCTCCCGCAGGATGGATCCGGACAGTTCCATGCCTTCCAGCATGTCCAGTGTGAGGAGCCCCGAGCGCAGGCCGTCGTCGATGTCGTGCGCGTCGTAGGCGATATCGTCGGCAATGGCCGCGCATTGCGCCTCGAGCCCGGCATGGCGGTCGAGTTCGAGGTCATGCAGCGCGTCATAGTCGAGGATCGACTGCGGCACCGGCCCTTTCAGCCCGAAGCCGTCCGGACCGACGAGCGGGCCGTTATGCTTGACCAGCCCCTCCAGCGTCTCCCAGGAGAGGTTGAGCCCGTCGAATTCGGCGTAGCGGTGCTCGAGCCGGGTTACCACCCGCAGCGATTGCGCGTTGTGGTCGAAGCCGCCCCACGAAGCCATCCGTTCGTCGAGCGCCTCCTCGCCGGTGTGGCCGAAAGGCGTGTGGCCGAAATCGTGGACGAGCGCGACCGCCTCGGCGAGATCCTCGTCGCATGAGAGCGCCCGCGCCAGCGCGCGGGCGATCTGCGCCACCTCGATCGTGTGGGTGAGACGCGTGCGGTAGTGATCGCCCTCGTCGGCGATGAAAACCTGGGTCTTGTGCTTCAGCCGGCGGAAGGCCGTGGAATGGATGATGCGGTCGCGGTCGCGCTGGAAGGCGGTGCGGGTCGGGCTTTCGGGTTCCGGGAAGAGCCTGCCGCGCGTTTTCGCCGGAGCGCTGGCCCAGGCGGCGCGCGGCCGGTAGCCGAAGCCTATTCCTCCCAGGCCGTCAGCCTCGCCTGTCATACCAACGCCGCCAGTTGACTTGACTGTTGTTGACTTACCCCGGGGCGCTTCATACCTATGCGAGGGAAAGAATTGCAAGGCGAACCGCCATGGGCGTTGACGCAAAATCCGCGATGACGGGTGTCGAGGTGACCGAGGCCGCCGCGCGCCGCATCGCCAGGATCGTGGCCTCGGAACCGGGCAAGATCGGCCTGAGGATCAGCGTCGAAGGCGGCGGCTGCTCGGGCTTTTCCTACAAGTTCGACCTCGTGGATTCCCGCAACGACGACGACGTGGCCTTCACCCGCGACGGCGCTACCGTGCTGATCGACGACATTTCGCTCGTCTATATGGGCGGTTCGGTGATCGACTTCGTCGACG
>JBQCFH010000428.1:0-18939 GCA_051959385.1 Rhizobiaceae bacterium
AGTAAAGCGGCGCCGTCACATCATGGATGAACGAGAAATCGATCACCCGGTCGATCTTGCGCAGAAGGTGGTCCTTGGGAACCAACTCTTCCAGCGTCACGATCTCAAGGGCGGTCTGTTCAGGGGCGGGTCGCTTCAACAAGACCCATTGAATCAAAAACCCCCGGCAAACACCAGGGGTTTGTCAGCAGTCTGAGGCGCCGTCCAAAGCGGCGCCTTTTACTTTGCGGCTCTGGCCCTGATTTCGCGGAGCACAACCTCCGCCGCCATCTCGCCTGATGGTTTCGGCGTGGCCAGCGCCGCCGCGACGTCGTCGAATCCCTCGATCTGCGCGGCCCTCTCGAGCGACACCGCGGAGAGTTGCTCCACCCGCCGCGCCAGCGCTCCCGGCCGCACGAATTCGTTGTAATACTCGGGAACGACGGGATGGTCGGCGATCAGGTTCGGCAGCGACGCTGTCCAGATGCTGATCATGCCCTGGAACAGCTTCATCACCGGGTCGACCTTGTAGCAGGCAACGAAGGGCACGCGCGCGAGCGCAAGTTCCAGCGACACCGTCCCGGAGGCTGCGAGCGCCGCATCCGCCTCTCCGAATGCCTCCCATTTGCGCTCGTGATCGAGGATGATTTCCGGCTGGTTCGGCCAGTCTTCCGTCCCTTTCCGCACAAGTTCGGCGACGTTGGGCACGGTCGGAAGCAGGAGGCGAAGGCTGTTGCCGCGCTCGCGCAAAATCGACGCGGTCTCGCCGAAGGCCGGCAGCAGGCCGCGCACCTCGCTTCGGCGCGATCCGGGCAGCACGAGCAGCGTCGTCGCGCCGTCCGCACGCCGCGCGCCCGCCCGCTGGCGCTGCCGTTCCGCGGCGCTCGCAATCCACGGATCGCGCGCCAACCTATGGCCGACGAAGATGCCGGCGGGACCGCCGAGCCGCTTAAGCGCCTGCGGCTCGAAGGGCAACAGGCAGAGCACCTTGTCGACATAGGGCCGCATCTTCGGCGCGCGGCCGGACCGCCAGGCCCAGACGCTCGGGCAGACATAGTGCACGATCGGTATGGCCGGGTTGGCGGCGCGCACCTTTCGCGCCACCGGCAGGTTGAAGCCGGGCACGTCGATCGTCACCAGGCAATCCGGCCGATAGCGGGCTATGGCGCGCGCCGTCTGGTTGATGCGGTAGACGATGCGCGGCAGGTCGCGCACGACGGCGGTCACGCCGACGATTGAAATATCCGCCGGATCGAAGAGCGAATGGAGCCCGAGGGCCTGAAGATGGCGGCCGCCGACGCCGAACAGCTCGATTTTGCGCCCGCAGGCGGCGGCGAGCGCCGATACAAGATCGGCGCCGAGCAGGTCGCCCGATTCCTCCCCGGCGACGATGGCGAGCTTGAGCGGCGGCATTCCCGTCATCATGCCTCCGCCCCGCGGAACCCGAAGATGAAGAGGCCGAGTTCGTCGGCGCGCGCGATCGTCTCCGCCTGCTGGAGCACAAAGGAGCGCCCCGCTTCGACCGCTATGCCCGCGAGGCCGGCCGCATGTGCAGCCTCCACGGTCGCCAGGCCGATCGTCGGCAGATCGGCGCGCAGTTCCTGGCCGGGCTTGGCGCATTTGACCAGCACGCCGCGCTTGCGCCCGGCGAGGCGGCCGTGGCTCCGGAGCGCCTTTATCCGGGCGAGCAACGCATCCGTGCCCTCGATGTCCTCCAGTGCCACCGCGCGGCCGCCGATCGCCACCGCCGCCTGGCCGACATCGAGCTTGCCGATGGCGCGCGCCGCCTCGTGGCCGGCTTCGATATCGGGCATATCGGCAGCGGCGGGCTTCGTCTTCGTCATCGGCCCCGGCCGCGCCAGAAGGTCCGGCACGATCTCGTGCGCGCCGATCACGCGGATGCCCTTGTCCTCGAAATAGCCGGCGACCGCCTTCAGGAGATCGTTGTCGCCGCGCGCAAGCGGGACGACGAACCTCGCCAGCAGCGCCAGCAGATGCAAATTCTTCCGCATCCTCCACGGGCTCGGGCGCCGCGAGACGCCGCCCGCAAGCACGATCCGGTCGACGTTCTCAGCGCGCAGGATGCCGAGCAGGTCCGAAACGTCCTCCAGCCTCAGGACCACGTGATCGTAGGCGTCGAAGCGGCCGTCCGGCCCCTCGCCTTGCAGGACGACAACGAACGGCGCCTTCCCCTGGCGGGCCAGCTCGGCCGCCGTTTCCTCCGGCAGCTTGCCGCTTCCCGCGACCACGGCGATACGGCACTCGCCCCGGGGTGCAGGCGGTATCGGGTCCGGCTCAATCCTCTCCGCCGTCATCGTCGTCATCGCCGGCACCGACGGCGGGCACGGTAAAGAAGCGCTTGCCGCGGCTGGTCATGAATTCGATAACGTCGGCCACCGCCTGCGAGCCGGTGAAGGCGTTGCGCGCCGCCTCGAGATTTTCGGAGATCGGCCGCTCGCGGTCGAAGATCATCCTGTAGGCCCTGCGCAGCGCCAGCAGTTCGCCCCTGGGCAGGCCTGAGCGCTTGATCCCGACCACGTTGAAGCCGCGCAGCCTGGCGCGATTGCCGACCGCCATTCCGTAGGGGATGACATCGCCCACGATTGCCGACATGCCGCCGAGAAAGGCGTGATGGCCGATGCGAACGAACTGGTGAACGGCCGTCATGCCCGAGATGATGACGTTGTCGCCGACCTCGCAATGTCCGCTCAGCGACGCGTTGTTGGCGAAGGTGACGTTGTTGCCGACGATGCAGTCATGCGCGACATGCGTGTAGGCCATGAACATGCAGTTGTCGCCGACGCTGGTGGTCCTGTGGCCGGTGTCGCTCCCCGTATGCATGGTCGCCGATTCGCGGATGACGCAGTTCGAGCCGATCGTCAGCGTCGTGCGGCCGCCCCGATGCTTGTTGTTCTGCGGCGCGCCGCCGAGCACGGCATTGGGATAGACGACCGTGCCGGCGCCGACCGTGGTCGCGCCGAGGATGGTGACGCCGCTGATGAGATTGACATGATCGCCGAGCCGCGCGTCGGCGCCGACATGGCAGAACGGGCCGACGCGGACCCCTTCGCCCAATTCGGCGCCCTTCTCGACCACGGCCGAGGCATGGATGTATGTGCTGGAGGCCATATGAACGTTCATACCATCGGCTTGAAGGACATCATCGCCGATATCTCCGCCTCGGCCGCCTTGCTGCCGTCGACCAGCGCCTCGCAAGCGAAGCGCCAGATATTGCCGCGCTGCTTGATCTTCCTGACCTTGATGTCGACGCGGTCGCCCGGGACCACCGGCCGGCGGAACTTCGCATTGTCGATGGTCATGAAATAGACGAGCGCCGGCATCGAGTTGCCGGAATTCTTGATGCAGATGGCGCCGGCTGTCTGCGCCATCGCCTCGACGATCAGCACGCCCGGCATGACCGGCTGGCCGGGAAAATGTCCCTGGAAATGCGGTTCGTTGACCGTGACGTTCTTGATGCCGGTCGCGGAATTGTCGCCGTCGATATCGATGATGCGGTCGACCAGCAGGAACGGATAGCGATGCGGCAGCAGCTTCATCAGCTCGAGGATGTCAACCGCTTCGAGCACATTCAACGTGTCGGTCATTGCTGCTCGCCCTTGCGTGGCTTGCTGTTGGAAAGTTTCCGCAAGCCGGCGATCTGGCGGAAGAATTCCCGGATCGGCACGGCAGGCGTTCCCGCCCATATCCCACCGGCGGGCACGTTGTCCATCACTCCGCTCGAGGCCGCAAGCTGCGCGCCGGTGCCGAGAGATACATGGTCCGAGATGCCCACCCTGCCGCCGAGCATGACGTAGTCGCCGAGCGTCACCGAGCCGGAGAGTCCGCAATGGGCGGCGATGATGCAGCCGCGGCCGATCCTGACATTGTGTCCGACCTGAACCAGATTGTCGATCTTGGTCCCCTCGCCGATCACCGTGTCGGACATGGCGCCGCGATCGATCGTGGTGTTGGCGCCGATCTCGACATTGTCCTGAATGATGACGCGGCCGAGTTGCGGAATCTTCTCGGGGCCGCTCGGCCCGGGAACGTAGCCAAACCCGTCCTGGCCGATCCTGACGCCGCCATGGATGATGACGCGGTCGCCGACCAGCGCGACAAGCACGCTCGCGCCCGGCCCGACATAGCTATTCCTGCCGATGCGGCAGTTCGGCCCGACGATGGCGTTCGGCGCAATGACGGTGCCCGCGCCGATCTCGGCGCCCGCGCCCACCACCGCCCCGGCCTCGACAATCGCGCCGGGCTCGATCAGGGCGTCCGGCGCCACATGCGCGGCAAGCGAAATACGCGTTTCGCCGGTGACCGCCGCCGGCCTCGCCGCGGTCGGATAGAGCGCGCGCGTCGCCGCGGCGAAGGCGTAGACCGGCTTGCCCGCGATAAGCACCGCCACGCCGGGGGGAGCCTGGCCGGCGACATCCTGGCTGCAGATGAGGGCGGCTGCGCGCAGGCCGCGCAAGAGCGAGGCGTGCCGCTTGCCGTCGACGAAGACGAGCATGCCGTCGCCGCCGTCCTGAACCGGGGCGACGCCGCGTATCTCTGCATGGGAAAGCTTGTCGTCGGCGAGGCTCGCACCCGTCAGCGAGGCCATTTCGCCGGCCGTGTAAGCGCGCGACGGTGCGAAGAATACGGGTTCCGCCATGACGCCGCGCGCTGCTCTATGCCTCTTCTTCTCGGCCCTAGCCGGGCCGGAAGGATTGTCGTTTCGGTCAGAACTGCGTCGAGACGCCGAAGTTGAAGTTCTGGACCTTGTCGCCCTTCTGCTTGAGGACCGGAATGGCGTAGTCAAGCCGCAGCGGACCGAAGGGAGATGCCCACAGCAAGCTGATACCCGCCGAAGCACGCCACTTCATGCCATTGCCCGTCATGCAATCGCCCCCAGTTTGAACACCCGAGCTATTGGTGCAGGGGTCCGACAGATCGTTGCCGTAAAGCGTCGCCGCGTCCGCAAAGACAGCGCCCTTGAGGCCGAGGCTCGGCGGGACGGCAGGCAGCGGAAACTGCAGTTCGGCTGTGGCATTGAAATAGGTCGTGCCGCCGAGGTGATCGCCTGTACTGCGGTCGTACGGACCGATGCCGTTATACTCGAAGCCGCGGATGATGCGGTCGTTGCTCTCGAACAGGTCGAAGATGCGGACTCCGTCGCCGAATTCATGAATATAACCAGCCCCGCCCGAAATCAGCGCCACCAGGTCCATCTGCTCGGAAATGGTCTTGTAGTAGCTGGCGCGCGCAGTGAACTTGGCGAAGTGAGCATCGCCACCAAGGCCGGCATATTCGGTCGTGAAGTTGGCGTAGAGGCCATTTGCCGGATTCTTCACGTCGTCGATCGTATTGTAGATGATCGAACCGCTGACCGACGACTTTAGCCAAGGACTATTCTCGATCGCGTCACGAATGACCTGAGAAAGCTTACACTGGCCTAGCGTCGGGCCGCTGCCGCAACGAGCAAACTGGTACTTCTCATCGACGATATTGTACGCGATCTGCGTCGACAGCGCGTCGGTGATCGGCAGGCCGAAGCGGACGGTACCGCCGGTCAGCTGGCTGTCATAGTGGTCGTAGGTGCGCGTCGACCGATAGATGTCGAAGCCGGCGGAGATGCGCCGCCCGAGGAAATAGGGCTCGGTGAACGACAGCGCATAGTCGCGCGAGCCGTCGAGCCCGCCGCCCGCCGACACGCGGATATACTGTCCGCGGCCGAGGAAATTGCGCTCGGAAATCGATCCCTGCAACGAGATGCCCTTGCCGCTCGAGGATGTCTGGCCCGTCGAATAGCCCGCGCCGATCGAGAACTGGCCGGTCGACTTCTCGACCACGTCGACCACCAGCACCACCTGGTCGGGCTCCGAGCCGGGCACAGTCGAGATGTTGACGGAGGTGAAGTAGTCGAGGTCCTCAAGGCGCTTCTTGGCCTTCTGGATCTGGACCTGGTTGAAGGCGTCGCCTTCGCTGATGTCGAACTCGCGACGGATCACGTAATCGCGGGTGCGCGTGTTGCCGCGTATCTCGATGCGCTGGATATAGGTGTGCGGGCCCTCGTCGATCGCGTAGGCGACGGAGATGGTCCTGTTCTCGACATTGCGGTCGCCGCGCGGCGTCACCTGCGCGAATGCATAGCCCTCCGCCGCCATGCGGTCGGTCAGCGCGACGATCGAATCCTCCACGTCCTTGGCCGAGTAAATGTCGCCCTTGCGGCTCTTCAGCAGCGGCTGCAGCGCGGCGGCGTTGACGTTCTGGATGTTGCTTTCGATGGTGATGTCGCCGAACCGGTAGCGCTCGCCCTCGTCCACGGTGATGTTGATCGTGTACTTGTTGGTGGCGTCGTCGAGCTCGGCCGAAGAGGAGACGACGCGGAAATCCGCATAGCCGTGGTTGAAATAGAATCGCCGCAGCGCCTGCTCGTCGGCCCGCAGCTTGTCCTCGTCATAGACATCATTGCGCAGCACGAAGGAGAGGAGATTCGACTCCTTGGTCGAAATGACGTCGGAGAGCCGCCGGTCGCTGAACGCCTTGTTGCCGATGAAGTTGATGGTCGCGATCTTGGTGCGGCCGCCTTCATTGATGTGGAAGACGACGTTCACGCGGTCCTCGCCGAGGTCGATCACCTGGGGAGTGACGGTCGCGTCGCTGCGCCCGATATGCGCGTAGGCTTCCTTGATGTTCTTGATGTCGGCGTCGAGCACGGCGTTGGAGAAGGAACCCTGCGGCTTCAGGCGCACCGCACGCGTGAGATCCTCGTCTTTGATCTTCTTGTTTCCGACGAAGATCACCTGGTTGACCACCGGGTATTCGGCGACCTGGATAACCAGCGTGCCGCCGACCTGGTTGATTCGGACGTCGGAGAACAGGCCCGTCGAGAAAAGCCGCTTGGTCGCCGCGTCGATATCGCCGCTGTCGAACGGCTTGCCCGGCCGAATCGACAGATAGTTGCGGATGGTCGAGGCCTCGACGCGCTTGTTTCCGCGCACTTCGATGTTGCTCACGACCGCGGCATGCGCGGCCGGAACCGCCGTAAGCCCCAGTACCGCAGCCCCCGAAATGCTCAGGCCCACATAGAGAGCGGCCGCGGCCGCGGCGCTCAGAATTCTCGAAGTTACCTTCATCGGGCCTCTTTACCTTTTCCCGTCGTCCCCTAGGCGCGAAATCCCGGATATCGGCAGCCAATCCCGAACCGTAATAGCCGGATTTTCCCTACACGCAAGGTTTCTGGTTAATTTGTATTTACTTATCCGAAGTGCGTGGCATTCGCGTCACGCCTATCCGGCCTCATGGTAAATGCTGTCTCAATTCCGGACATCCTCCCCCTACCCCTCGCTCCCGCGAATCACGCCGAACAACCGAAAAGGTCGTTCCAGAAAACGAATCCCATGAACAGGAGGACGGCGAACAACCCCGCCCTGTAGACAAGTTCCACGACCCGTTCCGACACCGGCCTGCGAAGCACTGCCTCGATGGCATAGAACAGGAGATGGCCGCCGTCGAGTGGCGGAATCGGAAGCAGATTGAGCACGCCGATCCCGACCGACAGCAAGGCGACAAGCTGTATCAGCCATTGGAAGCCGAGCTGCGCCGCCTTGCCGGCCATGTCGGCGATTTTCACCGGGCCGCCGAGCTGGCATTTGTCCTCGCGGCCGGCGGCGAAGCGACTCAAGAAATCGCCTGTGCGGGCAATGATGCGCCCCGTCTCGACGGTTGCCTGGCCGAGCGCCTCCAGCGGACCGTAGGTCACCACATGCGGCTGCCCCAGCGCCTCGTCATTGACGACGCCGATCACCCCGATCTTGATCTTGTTGCCGAGCGCGTCGGTCTCCTCGGTCAGCTTCGGCGCTGCGGTGAGCGTGACGTTCCGGTCGCCCCGCTTCATGACGAAGTGCAGCGTTTCGCCGGGGCGTGACGAAACCAGCCGCTGCACGTCTCCGAAGGTCTCCACCTTCTCGCCGTCGACCGAGACGAAACGGTCTCCGGGCATGAACCCGACAGCCGCGGCCGGACTGCCCGGCTGCACCTTGGCCACCATCGGCTCCGCGACATAGCGGCCGTAACTTGCGAAAAGCACTGCGAAAACGGCAATCGTCAGCAGGAAATTGAAGAAGGGCCCGGCGAACACCGTCGCGGCCCGTTTCCACAGCGCCTGCGTGTGGAACGCGACCTTGCGCTCCTCGCTCGTCAACGCTTCCGTTTCCTCGGGGTCCGGCGCGCTCGTCACCCCCATGTCGCCGACGAATTTGACATAGCCGCCGAGCGGAATGAGGCAGAGCTTCCAGCGGGTGCCGCGGCGGTCGTTGAAGCCTACAAGTTCCGGCCCGAAGCCGATCGAGAATGCCTTGACGCCGATGCCGCACCAGCGGCCGACCAGATAGTGTCCCATCTCATGGACGAAGACGACCACCGTCAGCACGAACAGGAACGGCACGATCGTGCCGATCAAAACGCCGTCCGTGCTGAAAAGGGAGGAGATCATTCCTTCAGGTCTTCCCTGCGCCGACGTCCATCGCACCTGCGATTTCCGATTGCGTCCGGCGATTCGACATCCGGCATATTGCTCTTCAGAGCCCCAAGAGGCCATGCGACGGCTGGTCCAGCCCGGCAAGCGCCGCCCCAATCAGGTAAAGCGCGAAACCCGCCGCCACAAGCCCGTCGACGCGATCCATCAGCCCGCCGTGGCCCGGAATGATGTGGCTGGAATCCTTGACGCCGAAACGGCGCTTCACAGCCGATTCGAACAGGTCCCCCAACTGCGCCACGATTGTCAGCGCCAGCGCCGATACGGCGAGCAGGCCGGTTGCGCCGGCGCGCTCGGAGAGAGCCGCGACCACACCGGCCGCTACCCCGGCAACCGCGCCGCCGATCGCGCCGCTCCATGTCTTTCCGGGCGAGATGGACGGCGCGAGCTTCGGCCCGCCCAGCGCCTTCCCGGTGAAGTAGGCTGCGATATCGGTCGCCCAGACCACGGCGAAGAGGAACAGGATGGCTTTCAGTCCCGTCGTGTCATTGCCGCGCAACAGCGCGAGCGCGATGGCCGCGAGGCCCGAATAGGCAAGCGCGACGGCCGCCGAAAAATCGCGCCCGAACCCCCATCCCGCCGCCAGCGTCACCGCCGTTCCGGCGGCAAGGATGCCGAGCAGAATGCCGCCGCTCGGCGCGTAGGCGAGCATCGCGGCCAGGACCGCGAGTGCGACGGCGCCGACCGCGGACCGTCCGGCCCCTAGACCGGCCATCGAGACCCATTCGTAATAGACGAGCGCCGCTCCGAAGATCACAAGCAGCCTGAAGGGCAATCCGCCAAGCCAGGTCAGCCCGAGGACCAGGGCCGCCAGCACCACCGCGGAAACGACGCGCACTCCCAGGTTGGTCATGCGGCCCCGCGGGGCGGTCCCTCGATCCTGCGGACCGGCAGTCACAATGCCACGTCTTGCGGCGTCAGCCCGCCGAAGCGGCGATCGCGGGCGGAGAATATCTCGATCGCCTCCACCAGCTTGCGGCCATCGAAATCCGGCCAGTAGCAGGGCATGAAGATGAGCTCGCTATAGGCGGTTTGCCAAAGGAGGAAATTGGAGAGGCGCTGTTCGCCGCTGGTGCGAATCACGAGGTCCGGATCGGGCATCGACGCTGTATCCAGGAAGGCTTCGAACGTCTCCGGCGTGACCTCCTCGGGCGCGATCCGGCCTTCCTTCGCGGCCCGCATGAGCCGCCGCGCCGCTCGCGCGATCTCGTCGCGCGCACCGTAGTTGAAGGCGATCACCAGGTTCATGTTGGTGTTCGCCTCCGTCAGCGCTTCGGCTTCCTCGAGAAGAAGCTTGATGTCCGGCGCAAGATTCTTCCTGTCGCCGATCACCAGCACCCTGACACCGTTCTGGTGCAATTCGGCGAGGTCGCGGCGGATGAACAGGCGAAGCAGTCCCATGAGGTCGCTCACCTCGGATTTCGGCCGCGACCAGTTCTCGGACGAGAAGGCGTAGACGGTGAGCCAGGGAATGCGCATGTCGCCGGCGGCGCGCACCGTCTGCCGCAGCGCCTCGACGCCGGCGCGGTGACCCGCGGCGCGCGGCAGGCCCCTGGCCTTCGCCCAGCGCCCGTTGCCGTCCATGATGATTGCAATATGCGTCGGCTTCGCCATCCGCTCGCTTTCGTCCGCGCCCGCCGGGCGATTAGGCCATGGTCTAGACCTGCAGGATCTCCGCTTCCTTCTCGACGAGCAGGCTGTCGATGGAAGCGATGGTCTCGTCGGTCATCTTCTGCACGTGGTCGGAATGGATGCGGCTTTCGTCCTGGCTGATGTCGCCGTCCTTCTCCGCCTTCTTTACATGCTCCATGCCGTCGCGCCGAACATGCCGGACAGCCACCCTCGCCTGCTCGGCATATTGATGCGCGATCTTCACCAGCTGCTTGCGCCGCTCCTCGGTCAGTTCGGGAAGCGGAATTCTCAGCGTCGAGCCGTCCACGATCGGATTGAAGCCGAGGTTCGACTCGCGGATCGCCCGGTCGACCGCGCCGACCAGCTGCCTGTCCCAGACCGAGACCGAGATCATGCGCGGCTCGGGCACGCTGATCGTCGCCACCTGGTTGATCGGCATCGAGGCGCCGTATGCGTCGACATGGATCGGATCGAGAAGATTGGCCGAGGCGCGCCCGGTGCGCAGCGACGCCAGGTCGTTCTTGTAGGCATGGATGGCGCCGTCCATACGCCGCTGCATGTCCTTGAAATCGATGGAGCTGCTCATCTTGACGCCTCCCGTACCGGCCGCCGATGCAAGTTCGGCCAGCCTTCCAAACGATGGTCTTTTCCTGCGCTAGGCCCTGCTGCCCTAAGCATCCGACACGACGGTGCAGCGGCCCGCGCCCCGCAATATCGCGCCGAAGCCGCCTTTTTCGTGAATGGAGTAGACGATTATCGGGATGTTGTTCTCGCGCGCAAGGGCGATCGCCGTCGTGTCCATCACGAGCAGCCCGTCGCGCAGGACCTGCTCGTGCGTGATATGGTCGTAGCGCTCCGCCTTCGGGTTTGTCTTGGGATCGTCCGAATAGACGCCGTCGACCTGGGTGCCCTTGAAGAGCGCGTCGGCGCCGATCTCGGCGGCGCGCAACGCGGCGGCCGAATCCGTCGTGAAGAAGGGGTTGCCGGTCCCGCCGGCGAAGATGACGACCTTGCCCGCATCGATATAGGCGGTCGCCTGGCGCTGCGAGAAGCTTTCGCAGAGTTCCGGCATGGCAATGGCCGACAATACGACCGCGTCGACGCCGATCTTATGGAGCGAGGTCCTCAGCGCCAGCGAATTGATGACCGTGCCCAGCATGCCCATGTGGTCGCCGGTGACCCGGTCGCCGCCCTTGGAGGCGACGGCGACGCCGCGAAAGATGTTGCCCCCGCCGATGACGACCGCCACTTCCACGCCCATTTGCCGCGCCTCGGCTATATCGGCGGCGATCTGGTCGACAACGGAAACGTCGATGCCGAAGCCCTGCCGGCCCATCAATGCCTCGCCGGAAGCCTTCAGCAGGACGCGGCGGTAGCGGGGAGTTTCGGGCATATTTTCCTCGGACCAGTGGAAGGCGAGACCCGGATACACGAAGGGCACCGCGATGTCACGCGACGCCCTCCCTGCACGTGTCGGAATTCCTGGGACGGGCGAGCCGCCGCGCCAGACTCCGGATCGCTTACTTCTTGCCCGCGGCGGCCGCGACCTCGGCGGCGAAATCGGTCGTCCCACGGTCGATGCCCTCGCCGAGAGCGAAGCGGACATAGCCGGTGATCGTTGCCGGCGCTCCGATATCCTTCTCCGCCTCTTTCAGCGCCTGGGCGACGGTAACGTCCGGATTGACGACGAAGGCCTGCTTCAGGAGGACGACCTCCTCATAGAATTTTCGCATGCGGCCCTCGACCATCTTCTCGGCGATGGCGTCCGGCTTGCCCGACGCCTTCGCCTGGTCGAGGAAGATCGCCCGCTCGCGCGCGGCGGCTGCCGGATCGATCTCAGCCTCGGTCAGCGCCATCGGCGCGGTCGCCGCGACATGCATTGCGACCTGGCGGCCGAAGGCGCGCGCCTTCGCAGCGTCGCCCTTGGTCTCGATGGCGACGAGCACGCCGATCTTGCCGAGATTGTCGGCGGCGGCGTTGTGGATGTAGCTCGCGACCGCGCCGGACGTGACCGACAGCTTCGCCGAGCGGCGGAAGCCAAGGTTCTCGCCGATCGTGCCGACCGCGTCCTTGATCGTCTCGGTCACGCTCTTGCCGGAACCCGGATAGGCGGCATTCGCCACCGCATCGCTCGAGCCGTCGGTCGCAAGCGCGACCTGGGCCACATTGCGGACGATCTCCTGGAAGGCGTCGTTGCGCGCGACGAAATCGGTCTCGGAATTGACCTCGACCACGACGGCGGACAGATCGTCGGACGCGACGCCGACGAGGCCCTCCGCGGCGGTGCGGCCGGCCTTCTTGTCAGCCTTGGCGATGCCCTTCTTGCGCAGCCAGTCGACCGCGTCGTCCATGTTGCCGCCGGTCTCGGCCAACGCCGCCTTGCAATCCATCATGCCCGCGCCGGTCATGTCGCGGAGTTCTTTCACCTGTGCTGCGGAAATGCTCATCTTTGCCTCGTCATCCAAAAACGCAAAAGCGCCGGCCTGTGCAGAGGGCGCCGATGCGGACGTTTTGTGGAGCGCGGCCAAGCGCGCTCCCGCTTCCTGCTACCGCGAAAGCCTCGATCAGGCCTTGGCGGAATCCTCGGCGGCCTCGCCCGTTTCCGGTTCGGCCGGCGCTTCGAGAGCCGGTTCGACCGGGGCTTCCTCGGAAGCGCCGATGTCGACGCCGAGCGCGCCCTGCTGGCGGGCGATGCCGTCGATCGCAGCCTTCGACACCAGGTCGCAGTAAAGCGAGATGGCGCGCGCCGCGTCATCATTGCCCGGCACCGGATAGTCGATGCGGTCCGGATCGCAGTTGGAATCGACGATCGCCACGACCGGGATGCCGAGGCGCTTGGCCTCCTGGATCGCGATCGCCTCCTTGTTGGTGTCGATCACGAAGATCAGGTCAGGAGTCGAGCCCATGTCCTTGATGCCGCCGAGCGCGCGGTTCAGCTTGTCGCGCTCGCGCTCGAGGTTCAGGCGCTCCTTCTTGGTGAAACCCTGGGCCTCGCCGGCGAGCAGCTCGTCGAGCCTGCGCAGGCGCTGGATCGAGTTCGAGATCGTCTTCCAGTTGGTGAGCATGCCGCCCAGCCAGCGCGAATTGACGTAATACTGCGCGCTGCGCTGCGCCGCTTCGGCAACGAGTTCCGACGCCTGCCGCTTGGTGCCTACGAAGAGCACGCGGCCGCCGCCGGCGACGGTATCGGATATGACCTTCAGCGCCTGGTGCAACAGGGGCACCGTCTGCGACAGGTCGATGATGTGAACGTTATTGCGGGCGCCGAAGATGTAGGGCGCCATCTTCGGGTTCCAGCGATGCGTCTGGTGACCGAAGTGAACGCCAGCCTCGAGAAGCTGGCGCATGCTGAAATCAGGCAGAGCCATACCTTGTCCTTTCCGGTTCAAGCCTCCACGGATCTCGACGAGCGGAAAATTCCGCCGCCACCGGCGGTCTTCGCCGGATTTCTCCCGGACGAAAACCATGATCCGTGTGTGGAATGAGCGCGCATATAGAGGCTCGGCCGTTGAAACGCAAGCGCTGGCGCGCCGACATCACGGCCGGTCGCGCAAAGGCGCCCGGTCTACTGCGCGCACTTGTCCTTGTGCGGATCGAAGACGGCGAGATTGACCAGCTTTCCCTTCACCGCGAAGTCGCCATAGTCCATCACGAGGTCGCGCGTGATGCCGTTGTCCTGCAGCTTGAGCGAGATGCTGTAGATCGGCAGCATCTCGCTTTTCTTTTCGTCCTTCGTATCGAAATAAGCGATCGTCACCGGCCAATAGCGATCATTTTTGATGCTGCCCAGGGCGGCATATTCCGGGTCGTCGGTCCTGGCTTCCCTCGGCTTGCCGACAACGACCGTCGTGGTCATCACGCGGTCGGCCTTGTCGGAGGCGTCGAAGAGGCGCGTTTCGTAGAACTTCTCGCCGCGTTCAGCCTTGCCGAGCAATTCGATGAGGTGCTGCGTGGGGAACCAGGCGCGCTGCAGCTTGAAATCTGCCTTCTGCGGCTTGACCAGCTTGACCGTTACGCCTTCCGGGCCATGCGTGGCCGTACCCTTCACTTCCGAATCGAGCTGCCGGTCGACGAAGGACTTGGTCACGAAGCTGAACGACTTGCCGGCGCTGTCCTCGAACGTGCTCGTCTGCTGGTCGTTGAGCTGCGAGGTCTCGTCTGTCGTGACGCGCATGACGTTGCGAAAATTCGTCGTGTAGCCCTCGCAGGGCGTGCCCTCGAATTCATAGACCATGCGGCCGGTGATGTTCGTAATTCCCGACTTGTCGCTCGCCCGCTCCAGCGCGAGATCGTAAACGGCCCGGTGCGGCGCCAGGAACCGCGCGGAGGCATCCTGGGCGCCAAAGGCGCCGAGCAAGGCCAAGGCAAGAACGATCCGGCGTGTGACGCCCATCTGCGAACTCCGTTAGGGCGGCCGAAGCCGCGTGCTTGCCAAAATCGAAAAAAGTCGTGGCGGAAGAGAGGCGGAAAAGATAGGCCTCGTAAGAACACAGCCGCTATTTTTCCAGAGGAATGCAAGAATGACCGACACGATACAGATGCGTCTCGACGCCCACGGAATCGTCCTGCCGAAACCGGCGGCTCCGGCGGCCAACTATGTGCCCTTCGGGCGCGCCGGCAATCTGCTCTTCATTTCGGGGCAGTTGCCGATGAAAGACGGCAAGCTCGTTTCGACCGGGCTGCTCGGCCGCGATCTCGACGTGGCGGCAGGTCGGGAAGCGGCGAAGCAGTGCGCGATCAACATCCTAGCCCAGGCGCAGGCCGCTCTCGGCGATCTGGAACGACTGAAGAGCGTCGTCAGGATTTCCGTCCTCGTCGCCTCGACGCCCGATTTCACCGAGCAGCATCTCGTCGGCAACGGCGCCTCCGATCTTCTCGTCGCCATCCTCGGCGAGCGCGGCAAGCATGCCCGGGTCGCAGTCGGCATGGCCTCGCTGCCGCTCAACGCCTCGGTCGAGGTCGAAGCCATCATAGAGGCGAAATAGTCCAATGCTCAGCATTCCATGGCTTACCGAACGACCGATCGCGCATCGCGGCCTGCACGATCTCAACAAGACCTGCTGGGAAAACACGCTTTCCGCATTCCGCGAAGCCGTCCGGCACGATTACGCGATCGAGTGCGACGTCCATCTCTCGAAAGACGGCGTCCCGGTCGTCTGTCATGACGATACGTTGAAGCGGCTCGCCGGCAAGGACGGCTTCATCTACGACCATACGGCGTCGGAGCTTGCCGCGATGAAGGTCGGCCAGGGCGGCGACCACATCCCCACGCTTGCCGAGATGCTCGACGCCGTCGCCGGCAAGGTGCCGCTCGTGATCGAACTCAAAGGCACGGAAGGCAAGGACGACAATCTCGTCGCCAAGGTCGCGGCCCTGCTGGCGAACTACAAGGGCAAGGCGGCGATCATGTCCTTCGACCACTGGCTCATCCGCCAGTTCCCGAAGGAGGCGCCGGGCGTTCCCGCCGGCCTCACCGCGCTCGGCCAGACCGACAAGGACATAGAAGGCCATTTCGCCATGCTGGCCTACGACATTTCCTTCGTTTCCTATTGCCTGGCCGATCTGCCGAACCGCTTCATCCACCTGGTGCGTGAACGTCTTTCGATGCCGGTCATCACCTGGACGGCGCGCGACCAGGCCGCGGCGGACCTCACCTTCAAATATGCCGACCAGATGACCTTCGAAGGATTCGTGCCGAAGGTGACAGCTGTCTGAGCATAGCCGCAGGGGCTTGCAAGGAACACTGTCCGGCGTATCTAGAACGCCATGACGATCGACGCGAACGGGGCGAGGAAGGCGGAGGGGGAATTCACCCTCCGCGTCGCTACCGAGCTTTCATCCTTCACGGAAAACGAGTGGAACCGTCTCTCCGGAACCTCGCGCTTCGACACGGAAAACGGCTACAATCCGTTCGTTTCCCTCGCTTTTCTGAAGACACTCGAGGAAACCGGCTGCGCCACGAAGCGGACCGGCTGGATGGCTCAGCATCTTCGTCTCGAATCGCCTGACGGCCGGCTGGTCGGCGCTGTACCGTGCTACCTGAAATCGCACAGCCAGGGTGAATACGTCTTTGACTATGGCTGGGCAGACGCCTTCGAGCGCGCCGGGGGCACCTACTATCCGAAGCTACAGGTTTCCGTGCCCTTTACGCCCGTGACCGGGCCGCGGCTTCTGGTCGACCGCGGAACCGATCCGGAAAGCGGCCGCGCGGCGCTCGCCGCCGGTCTCAAGGCGCTGACGGAGCGTCTCGGCGTCTCCTCAGCCCATGTCACCTTCGCGGGTGAAGCCGACGTGTCGGCGCTCGAGCATGCCGGCTTCCTGCTTAGAACCGACCAGCAGTTCCATTTCTTCAACGACGGCTACTCGACCTATGACGATTTCCTCGCCTCCCTCGCCTCGCGCAAGAGAAAGGCGCTGAAGAAGGAACGGCGCGAGGCGGTCGCTGACGGCATCACGATCGACCGGCTGACGGGAAAGGACCTGACCGAGCGCGTCTGGGACGACTTCTTCTCTTTCTACATGGATACGGGCGGTCGCAAATGGGGCCGGCCCTATCTGAACCGCAAGTTCTTCTCGCTGATCGGCGAGCGCATGGCCGACGACATTTTGCTCGTCATGGCGAAGAGGAACGGGCGCTATATCGCCGGCGCGATCAATTTCATCGGCTCGGACCGGCTGTTCGGCCGCAACTGGGGTTGCATCGAGGACCACCCCTTCCTGCATTTCGAGGTCTGCTATCATCAGGCGATCGAGTTCGCCATTGAGCGCGGGCTGAAGGTCGTTGAGGCCGGCGCGCAGGGCCAGCACAAGCTGGCGCGCGGCTACATGCCGGTCACCACCACTTCGGCGCACTACATCCCGCATGCGGGCTTCCGACATGCGGTCGCCGACTACCTGGAGCGCGAACGGCGCGAGGTCGCGCGCACGGGCGAAATCCTCGGCCGGCACGGGCCGTTCCGGAAAGGAGAGGCCGCGGCTATCGATGACTAGTCGGCGCGGCGGACGATCGGCACCAGAAAGGAGAAGCAGGCGACAAGGAAGAAGGCCCCGCCTGCAAGCGCCAGCATGTCCCCTGCCCGCCATGCCGCCGCAATGAAGAAAAGCGCCGAGACGATGAAGAGCAGCCAGCCCGCCACGATCCATTTCATGCCATTCTCCGTCTTGACGGGCATCCGCGCGATCGAAAACATGCACGTCGAACCGAACGAAGGCACGAATTCCGAATGACCAGCGCTTACGATACCGACAACATCTTCGCCAAGATCCTGCGCGGCGAAATCCCCTCGCACAAGATCTGCGAGGACGACCAGACCTTCGCCTTCATGGACATCATGCCGCGCGGTCCGGGCCATGCCCTGGTCATCCCGAAGAAGCCGGCGCGCAATATCCTCGACGTCGATCCGGCGAGCCTTAACGCCGTGATGCAAACCGTACAGAAGGTCGGCCGTGCCGCTATGAAGGCCTTCGACGCGCCGGGTCTGACGATCCAGCAGTTCAACGAGGCCGAAGGCGGGCAGGTCGTCTTCCACCTCCACTTCCATGTTCTCCCGCGTTTCGCGGGGATTTCCCTGAAGCCCCCGGCGGGACCGATCGAGGACCCCAAGGTGCTGGCTGAAAACGCCGCGAAGATAAGGGCTGCTCTGGAGGCCGACTAAGAGCGCCGCCGACCCTGAATTTCGGATCATGCTCTTGCCGGTCTTGAAAAACCCAACAGATAGGTTATTTTGAGCGTGGTTGTCGTTCACCGTGCCTACGGCTTCCGGTTTGTCATCTACACCGCAGATCATGAACCGGCTCACGTTCACATCACCGGAGCAGGGCAGGCGAAAATCAACCTGTTGGGGCCTGGCGACTATCCCGAGATAGTGTCCAGCATCGGTATCAAGCGTTCCGACCTTCGGCGGCTCGTGGCAGAGGTGGAACAGCGCCGCAATCACTTTCTTGAGGAATGGGAGCGCATTCATGGTCGACTTGACTGACGCTGAATTTGAGGCAGCCGAAGCTCGCGGCCGCAAGATGCTGGAAACAGAACCTCGGGCAACGTCTGCACGCTATGACCGCAAGAGCGGGCGTGTCGTCATTGATCTGGTGAACGGCTGCACCTATGCCTTTCCTGCGCATCTCGCGCAGGACCTGCAAGGGGCCAGCCACGATGATCTTGCCAATATCGAGGTCGACGGACTTGGCTTCGATCTGCATTGGCCGGCGCTGGGCGCGGACCTCTATGTTCCCGCCCTGGTCGCTGGTATCTTCGGAACACGCGACTGGATGACCACGGAACTGGCCCGGAGGGCGGGACAGACAAGATCACCAGCCAAGGCGGCGGCAGCGCGGGCGAACGGATCGAAAGGCGGCCGTCCGCGTAAGGCGGCGCATAGCTAACAAGATAGCGGGCTTCGGTCTGCGACTTCGCACCGTTTCAGGGCAACTGAAGGCCGTCGTGGCTTGCGGCCATTTTCCGCCTTATTTCGTTGCCCACCCAAGCCCTTCAAACATTACGTGGATTTAATGTAATCGGCAGATTCCTGCCGCATTTGCGACGAAGCTAACGCGCGTTCACGCTCTTTTGCACGCGGAAACAAATCCGTTTCCGTGAACGGTACGTTTTGCAGCAGGAAGGGAATTGCACCTATGCGAACCGCCTTATCTCCGCTCGGTGTCGTGGTTCTTACGAGCGGGCTTGCGCTGGCAGCCTCCGGAGCTTTTGCGGACCCGGCTTCCTCGCCGGCCAATGCCCCGACCGGAGTATGGCTGACCACCGACTATCCCGCCATCACCGAGCAGGTCGGCAAGTCCTTCACCATGGA
>JBQCFH010000429.1:0-5492 GCA_051959385.1 Rhizobiaceae bacterium
GCCCTGGTCGATGGCGACGTCGACCAGCACCGCACCCTTCTTCATGCCCGAAAGCATTTCGCGGGTGACGAGCTTGGGGGCTGCGGCGCCTGGAATGAGCACCGCGCCGACCACCACATCGGCCGAGAAACATTCCTCCTCCAGCGCCTCGACGGTCGAGTAGCGCGTATGGACGCGGCCTCCGAAAATGTCGTCGAGTTGCCGCAGGCGAGGGATCGAGCGATCGATAACGGTCACATCGGCGCCGAGACCGGTCGCCATCTTCGCCGCATGCAGCCCGACGACGCCGCCGCCGATCACCGTTACCTTGCCCGGCAGCACGCCCGGCACGCCACCGAGCAGCACGCCGCGGCCGCCATTCGCCTTCTGCAGCGCGGTCGCCCCGGCCTGGATCGAAAGCCGCCCGGCCACTTCGGACATCGGCGCGAGCAGGGGCAGGCCGCCGCGATCGTCGGTCACCGTCTCGTAGGCGACCGCGGTCACGCCGGAGGCGAGCAGGCCCTTGGTCTGCTCCGGGTCGGGCGCAAGGTGCAGGTATGTATAGAGGATCTGGCCTTCGCGAAGCTGGGCCCATTCGCCGGGCTGCGGCTCCTTCACCTTCACGATCATGTCGGACTTGGCAAAGACCTCGGACGCCGTCTCCGCGATGCGCGCGCCGGCCGCGCGATAGGCATTGTCATCCGCGCCGATACCGCCGCCGGCGCCGGTTTCCACAAGGACTTCATGGCCATGGGCGACGTATTCCCGGACCGAGCCCGGGGTGAGGCCGACGCGGTATTCGTGGTTCTTGATTTCCTTCGGGCAACCGACGCGCATGGACTCCTCCTGTCAGGGCGGCATTATCGGAATTATGCGCGAGTAAAGCACACCAGCCGTCGAACGTGTTTGCGAACTCGGTTGTGGAGCCGGCCGCATTTCGCTAGATGTTGCAAAAGTGACCGGAATTACGAAAGAAAACACGAATTATGGCCCTGGACAGGATCGATATCGCCATCCTTGACACATTGCAGAAGGACGGCCGCATTTCCAACGCGGCGCTGGCCGAAAGGATCGGCCTGTCGCAATCGGCATGTTCGCGCAGGCTCGACATTCTGGAGAGCAGCGGCGTCATCCTCGGTTACCACGCGCAGCTCTCCAACGCGGCGCTGTCGCACCGGATGACCGCGATCGTGCATATCTCGCTGTCGGGTCAATTTGAAAAATCACTCGCGGATTTCGAGGCGGCTGTGAAGCGCTGCCCGAACGTGCTTTCCTGTCACCTGATGTCGGGCGAGTACGACTACATCTTGAGGATCGCCGCGCGTGACCTGGAGGATTACGAACGCATCCACAAGCAATGGCTCTCCGCCATGCCGCATGTGACGAAGATCAATTCATCCTTCGCCCTGCGGGAGGTGATCGACCGGACCGCGGTCGGCATTGACCCGGCGATGGCGTGATCAGGGCGCCAGGCCGGAGCGTGACGCCTGAACCTGGCGCCCTATACTCGGGCCCGAGAGAGCCTATGACCGACCCGCCATTATCGCATCAAATCGTCATTGTCGGCGCCGGTTTCGGCGGACTCGAGACCGCCTATCGCCTCGCGGGGGTTTCGGCCAGGATAACCATCATCGACCGCCGCAATCACCACCTCTTCCAGCCCTTGCTATACCAGGTGGCGACCTCGTCGCTTGCTCCGTCGGAGATCGCCTGGCCGGTACGCTTCCTGTTTCGGCGACGCCGGGACGTCACCACGCTGCTCGGCACGGTCACAGGCGTGAACCCGGGCACGAAGGAAGTGCTGCTACAGGACGGGTCGAGGCTCCGCTATGACACGCTGGTTCTGGCCACGGGTTCTCGCCATGCCTATTTCGGCCATGACGAATGGGAGCCCTTCGCGCCTGGCCTGAAGACGCTCGAGGACGCAACCGCCATCCGCCGGCGGCTGCTGGTCGCCTTCGAGCAGGCGGAGCGCGAAACCGATCCGAGGACGCGCGCGGCATTGCTGACCTTCGTCATCGTCGGCGGCGGTCCGACCGGCGTGGAGCTTGCTGGCACCATCGCGGAGCTCGCCCGCGATACGTTGAGGCGGGATTTTCGGCGCATCGACACCGGCGAAGCCCGCGTGGTGCTGATCGAGGCCGGCCCGCGGCTTCTGAGCGGCTTTGCCGAGGATTTGTCGGCATACGCGCTGAAGGCCTTGCAGAAGCTGGGGGTCACGGTCGAGCTCGGCCAGGCCGTGTCGGATTGCGGCGCGGAAGGAGTGGTGTTCGCCGGGAAATCCCTGCCGGCCAGGACCATCATCTGGGCGGCCGGCGTGCAGGCGTCGCCGGCCGCCATATGGCTCAAGGCTCCCGCCGACCGGGCGGGGCGCGTGGAGGTGCAGCCAGACCTGACCGTGCCCGGCCACCCGGATATCTTCGTGATCGGAGACACGGCTCGCGTGAATGCGCCGGACGGGAAGCCGGTTCCGGGGGTCGCGCCGACCGCCAAGCAGGAAGGGCGGCACGTCGCCGCCGTGATCCGCGCGCGCCTTGCAGGCACCGCGGCGCCCGGCCCGTTCGTCTATCGCAATCCCGGCAGCCTGGCGACCATCGGCAAGCGCGCAGCCGTCGTCGATTTCGGCTGGATCAAGCTCACCGGCTGGATAGCCTGGTGGATCTGGGGCGTCGCCCACATCTACTTCCTTATCGGTTTGCGCAACCGGCTGACGGTCGCGCTGAGCTGGCTGTGGATCTACACCACGGGCCAGCGCAGCGCCCGCCTCATCACCCAGCACGATGCGGAGACCCGCTGACCGCGCGTTTATGACGCCGCGAAATACAGCGGCGGCGGAACGAAAGCCGCCCGCTACCGTTGGATAGCCGACCCATTCAGCTAGCGAGGGATTTGCCATGGCATCGGCGCTCACGCGAATTCGCGAAGACTTCCAGGACGATATTCAGGACCAGATCGCCCGGTTGACCCGGGAAGTTTCTTCCCTGAAGAAGATGGTTGCCAAGCGCGGAGGAGCCGCCTACGCGGACGCCCGCGACGCCGCTGGCGATTTCTACGAGGATCTGTGGGAGCGCGTCCATGACGCCATGCCGGATCTGCGCCGCGGCGCACGGCGGGCGCGCGACACCGCGCGCGATAGTCCCGCGATTACCGCCGCCGTCGCGGTCGGAGTGATCGGGCTCCTGGTGGCGTTGCTCCTCCGCCGCTCCTGAGGCCGCTGTCCCGGCGGTGAGCATCGGGTCACCACGTTTCGTTCATATCCGATATTGATCTGTTAACCGGATCGTGCCGTATCTTGGCCGAGAGATGCGGCGGCTGTGACTGGCCGCCGTGTCGGAAGTTCCCGGCTGGACGCCGGGAGCCAGAGCGGAGCGCGTGATCGGTGCCGAAACTTGTCCTTGTCCTCGGCAGTGCGCCGGAAGCCGTCGAAGCCCGCGAATTCGATACGCGTCAGGTCGACCATATCGTGGCCATCAACAATGCCTGGCAGGTCCGGGCCGACTGGACGCATCTCGCCCATCCCGAGGATTTCCCGCCGGAAAGGCGGCCGGTGCCGGCCGAAGGGCAGCAGCTCGTCACGTACCGGGACTATGTCCCCTCCAACAACCGGTTCGGCGGCATCGTCTACGCCGGCGGCACGATGGCCTTCTCCACCGCCTATTGGGTGCTCGACGCGCTCCAACCCGACATCATGGCCTTCTGCGGCTGCGACATGATCTATGACCGGCCGGGCAAATCGCATTTCTACGGCAACGGAGAGCCCGACCCGCTTCGCTCCGACCCTACGCTGCAGAGCCTGGTGGCCAAGGCCAACCGCCTGGCGATCCTGGCGGCTAAGGAAGGCTGTCTCTGCGTCAACCTTTCCACCTTGCCACGCAGCCGACTCACTTTCCCGAGACTGGCGCCGGCGATGCTGGCCGGCGATCTGGCGATGGTCCACCGTTCGGGCATGACCGACCTGCGTCAGCGCATCGTGCCGTCCGCCGCGGCGCAGGCGGCGGCTCTCGAAAAGGAGCGGAACATAGTCGTGCCCGGCGGCGATTACTGGAACGCGCCGGAGAAACTCGATACGAAAGCGCTGTCCGCAATAGACGTATTGTGGCTGAAGGCGCTTGAGCCCGGCTCGTCAGCGCTGCCAGGCGAGCCGGCGGCAAATTTGTGCGAAGAACTAGAGTAGCCGAATGGCGCCGGCGGAAACCGAACAGATCGAGGTCCTCGTCCGCCCGGCGGAGCGAAAGGACATCCGCGCCATCGTCGCCTTGTTCGCAGACGACAGGCTCGGCGGCCATGGCGACACCACGGACGAGAGCGCGCGTCCGCGATATGAGGCGGCATTCGAGCGCATCGCAGCCAGCCCGAACGACATGCTCTATGTCGCCGAATGGAAGGGCGAGGTCGTCGGCACGTTCCAGACGACATTGCTGACGACGATGAGCGGCCAAGGCTCCTCCAGGCTCAACATATCGGCGGTGCAGACGCGCGCCGATCTTCGCGGACGCGGGATCGGAGCGCAGATGATCCGTTTCGCCGTCGCGGAGGCGCAGGCAAAAGGCGCGCGGCAGGTGCAGCTGATGTCGGACGCCAGGCGCACCGACGCCCATCACTTCTACGAGCGCCTCGGCTTTGCCAGGAGCCACGCCGGATTCAAGATGAAGCTGCGCTAGCCAACGGGCCGACCGCATTTAGAACAGGTGCGGCGTTGAGCCGGGATGGCAGTTTGGGGAAATTGGCGCTATTGCCGCCACATGAAAGTGGATTTCTTCGATTTCGACCTGCCGGAGGAGCGCATCGCGCTCCGCCCCGCCGCTCCCCGCGACGCGGCAAAGCTGCTTGTCGTGCGGCAGCCTGCTGGATTCGAGGACCGCGTCGTGCGCGATCTGCCGTCCATTCTCCGGCCGGGCGATGCCCTTGTCTTCAACGACACGAAGGTCATTCCGGCGCAGCTCGAGGGAACGCGCGAGCGCGACGGCTCGACAGCCCACATCGACGCGACGCTGCACATGCGCGCCGGCCCGGATCGCTGGAAAGCGTTCGTCCGGCCGGCAAAGCGGCTGCAGGTCGGCGACCGCATCCGTTTCGGCCATTCCGGCAGCGCCTGCTTCCTCGGCACGCTGGACGCCAGCGTGGCGGAGAAAGGCGAGGGGGGCGAGGCGCTGCTCGCCTTCGATCTTTCCGGTCCGCTGCTCGACGAGGCGATCCATGCCGCCGGCCATGTGCCGCTGCCGCCCTATATCGCGTCCAAGCGCGCCGAGGACGAGCGCGACCGCACCGACTACCAGACGATCTATGCACGGGAGGAGGGCGCCGTGGCCGCGCCGACCGCCGGCCTGCATTTCACGCCCGAACTGATGCGTGCGCTCGACGCCGCGGGCATAGAGCGCCATTTCGTGACGCTCCATGTCGGCGCAGGCACGTTCCTGCCCGTCAAGGCGGACGATACGGACGAGCACCGCATGCATGCGGAGATCGGCCATGTTTCGGCCGAAACGGCCCAGGCGCTCAATGCCGTGCGGGCG
>JBQCFH010000430.1:0-2196 GCA_051959385.1 Rhizobiaceae bacterium
GCCAAAAGTGCCAAGTCCTGCCAACAATACAAGGGCTTCATAGCCCTCAATTCGCGGTGGATTTTCCGGGTTGCCGCAGCGGGCCGGCCGGGGCCAGGCTTGGGGCGGCCGCGCTTGCGGCGGCAATCGAGCGCCGCGACACCTTGCGCTCGCGGTAGAGCGTATAGATGCCCGAACCGACGATGATGGCGCCGCCGGCGATCATGTAGACGTCCGGCACGTTGCCAAACACCAGGAAGCCCATCGTGAAGGCCCACAACAGCGTCGAGTAGCGGAACGGCGCCACGACCGACACCTCGCCGGTGCGCATCGACTTGATGATGAAAATGTAGCCGGTCAGCGTGAAGCAGGCGCATCCGCAGAGCAGTCCGACGAGAGACGGCGCCATCGGCGACCAGCCGCCCAGCGGCGCCACCAGCACGAAGCCGGCGAGCATGGTGCAAACCGACATCACGGTGGTGACGAGAAGGGTCGGGATCTCGCTCGGGATGCGCCGTGTCGCGAGATCGCGCAGGGCGCAGAAGGCGACACAGACCAGTACGAGGAGCGAGAAGGCATTGAAGCCTTCCGTGCCCGGCCGCACGATGATCAGCGTGCCGCAGAACCCGACCGCGATCGCCAGCCAGCGCCGCCAGCCGACTTCTTCGCCGAGGAACACGGCGGCGCCCATGGTAACTGCCAGCGGCAAGGCCTGGAAGATCGCAGCGACATTCGGCAGCGGCAGGTGCGCCAGGGCGATGATGTAGGTCACCGTGCCGCCCACCTCGCCGACTGCCCTCAGCCAGATCATCGGATGAAGAAGGGACTTCGCGCTGACAAAAGCCCGCCGCTGCCAGGCGAGCAGCATGATCAGCAGGCTGGCGACCACGCCGCGCACGGCGATGACCTGACCGACATTGATCGATTCAGTGGCGAATTTGACGATCGTGTCGTTGAAGGTGAACGCCGCCATGGACAGGACCATGAACAGCGACGCACGCTGATTGTCGGTGGCGAACACCTAGAGGCCGTCAGGGAATTGGGCTGAAGGCTGCGCCGTGCTGAAATCCGCCATTTCGTCGTCGCCCGTCGTCGAATATGCTCGGCATGTCCTTCCTCCTCGCTCCTGGAACCGGCGAATTTCGGCGCGGCGCAGCCTCAGCCGAAGTCCCTAACAGCCTCTATGGTCCTGAGCCTGGATGCCTCGCGGGAGCCGTCATCCGCCTGTAACGAGCCTGTCGGCGATGACAACAATATTCGGTTGGGCCAAGCATTCCGTCGGCGCCACGCGTCGACGACGGCCCCCCGAGGACCGGTCGCGCGGCGCGGCTGCCCGGAACCCGGCATGTTTAGAGTCCCAGGATTGCGGCGATTTGTCGCATCTCGGCGCTCGCGCGCCACTCCGTCGTCCGGCGCCGAATCCAACAAAATCAGGGACTAACTTGAGTTCATGAGACAACTTTTCCTTGTTCGGGAGCAACACCTTAGAATCGTTATAAATCATTGCGGTTGAAGCGATTTTCCCCGCGACCTAGAAGCTGGCGCGTCCGTTGGACAACCCCGGCCGGGCTACCCTGTCCGCCATTTTCGATCGCAGAAGACGATGAAGGCCACGAATACCGACCTGCGCCGTGAGGCAATCCGCTCGGGCCGCGAAAGCGGCGGACAGGTTTCGTGCGCCTGCTCGAATGCGGCCTCATCCTCCGGCAGGCGGCCGCGGCAGATTCTCGGGACGAGGCCGACGATGACCCCGGTGACCTTGCCTGCGCCTACAGCACCATACGCGCGAGCCACAACAGAACCGCGCGGGACGGCAGCATGCTAGCGACCTTCGTCATAGGCCTGCGCGAGGGGCTGGAAGCGGCGCTGATCGTCGGCATCATCGCGGCGTTCCTGCGCAAGAACGGCAAGAGCCTCTCCGCCATGTGGCTGGGCGTCACGCTGGCCGTGCTCCTGTCGGTCGCCGTCGGCGTCGCTCTCAGCCTGCTCGAGAAGGCGTTGCCCCAGGCCGCCCAGGAAGGCATGGAAGCCGTCATCGGCGCGATCGCGGTGTTCTTCGTCACCGGCATGATCGTATGGATGAACGCGCACGCGCGCGACATGAAGCGGCAGATCGAGGCGGATGCGGCCGAGGCGCTCGGCCGGGCGAGCGTATACGCGCTCGCGCTCATGGCCTTCCTGGCCGTGCTCAGGGAGGGCTTCGAGACCAGCGTTTTC
>JBQCFH010000431.1:0-8098 GCA_051959385.1 Rhizobiaceae bacterium
CCCCACCCCTGTCCCCTCCCCACAAGGGGGAGGGCGACGCCGACAACGCGTTCCAGCTAAAATCGTCGAAATTTGCGCCATACGCGCCAGAGCAAAGTCCCCCTCCCCCTTGTGGGGAGGGGACAGGGTGGGGGTATTTCCATATGCGATTGCCCTGTCCCTCCAGGGGAGGCTGCCGAGCCCCGGGTCCGGCCTTCGGCCGGGCGAGGACAGGCTCCGCGAGGTGGGTGGGGTATGCCGGAAGGCGATATGCGATAGCCCAGGATTGGTGCGGGTGGTCGGAATCGAACCGACACTCTGTCACCAGAACCGGATTTTGAGTCCGGCGCGTCTACCAGTTCCGCCACACCCGCATCGAGGCCGGGCAGGGCGCCCGGGACGGAGGCGGACTATACGGTGAAGCGGTCCGCCGTCAACCGTTTCCGCTGCCGATCTTCACGGGGAGCCGCAAGCACCCGCCGCGATGAAATGACCCTGCGTGCGCGATTGCGTCGCCCGTCAAATCTTCCTAGACAGGCGTGCCGTTACGGGGAGCCGAATGCTGCGCAGACTCTACGACTGGACGATGTCGCTCGCCGCGCGGCCGGCGGCTGAAGCGTGGCTGGCGCTGATCTCCTTCGTCGAAAGCTCGATCTTCTTCATCCCCGCCGATATCCTGTTCATTCCGATGACCCTGTCGCGGCCGGAGCGGGCGTGGCGCTATGCCTTCGTGGCGACAGTGACTTCCGTGCTCGGCGGCATTGCCGGCTGGTATCTCGGCTATTTCGCCTTCGAGGCGATCGCCCGGCCGATCCTCGAATTCTACGGCAAGCTCGACGCCTTCGAGGCGATGCGCAATTCGGCCGACGCCGGCACCATCCTGCTCCTGCTCGTCACCTCGGGCCTGGCGCACCTGCCGCCGATCAAGGTGGTGACCATCCTGTCCGGCGCGATGCATGTGGACATCTGGCTGTTCATCGTCTCGGCGATCGTGGCGCGCGGCGCGCGCTTCTATTTCCTCGCCTGGCTGCTCAAGCGCTATGGGGAGGAAATCCGGCATTTCATCGAGAAGCGTCTCGGGATGATAGCGGGCGTCGCGGCAGCCGTCGTCATTCTGCTTTATATACTGTTCAGATATCTGCACTGATTCTTCGACAACTCACGGAAACCGGAATGGCTTCGCTCACCGCTCCCGCCGACACGACCCAGACTCGCGCCGCGCTATTCCTCGCGCTCGCCATGGCGGCGACGGTCGGCACGGCGCTCGGCTTCCAGTATCTGGGGGGCTACATTCCGTGCAAGCTCTGCCTGGAGGAGCGCATCCCCTACTATGTCGGGGTGCCGCTGATGGCGCTGGCGGCAATCTCGGCGGCGCTCCGCTGGCCGCCCATCGTCACGCGCGGCCTGCTCGCCATCGGCGGGGCGCTGATGGTATGGAGCCTCTATATGGGCGTCTACCATGCCGGGGTGGAGTGGAAGTTCTGGCCGGGACCGACCGATTGCGGCGCGGTCGCGGCGCCGTCGACCGGCGGCAAGGGCATCCTCGATTCCCTCAATACATTCGTGCCGCCCTCCTGCGACGAGGCGGCCGGCCGCTTCCTCGGCATCTCGTTCGCGGGCTGGAACGCCGTCGCCAGCCTGATCCTGGCGGCCGTCGCCTGGTGGAGCGCCTTCCAGCGCAAATGAACTGAGCCGGAACCGCGTCAGGCTTCCAGTTCGACATCCCAGTAAAGGTAGTCCATCCAGCTTTCGTGCAGGTAGTTCGGCGGAAAGAGCCTTCCGTTGTTGTGCAGGTCGTGCACGGTCGGCTGGTAGGGCTTCTGCTTCGGCCACATCTTCACCTGCGCGGGCAGGTGGCCGCCCTTCTTCAGATTGCAGGGCGAGCAGGCGGCGACCACGTTCTCCCACGTCGTCGCGCCGCCGCAACGACGTGGGATCACGTGGTCGAAGGTGAGGTCTTCATGCCTGCCGCAATACTGGCACTGGAATTTGTCGCGCAGGAAGACATTGAACCGGGTGAATGCCGGATGCCGGCTCGGCTTCACATAGTTCTTCAGGCTCACCACGCTCGGGATCTTCATGGAGAAGGAGGGCGAGGAGACGGCGTGCTCGTACTCGGCGACGATGTTGACGCGCTCCAGGAACACCGCCTTGATCGCGTCCTGCCAGGACCACAGCGACAGCGGGTAGTAGCTGAGCGGGCGGTAATCCGCATTCAGCACCAGGGCAGGCAGGCCATCGGGAGAGACGGCGACCGTCACGCATTCACCTCCTGGAATCATTCCCGAACCAATCGGCGTGGATAGTCTAAGCCGGACATGACAGGCTTGTGAAGCGGGAAAGCATTCTGGCGCGGATGCAATTCGGCGTGTTTTGCCATGCTTTCCGGGCGGTTAGGTCGCCTATGCGACAGGCGCGGCGTCGCGGCCCCTCGTCTCGCGGTAGTAAGCCCAGAAAAGGCGCGCCGCCACGCCTCGCCAGGGCGACCACCGCTCGGCAAGGTCTATGAGCGTCTTTTCCCCCGGGCGCGGATCGATGGCCAATGCGTGACCCACGGCGGTCTGGAGGGCGACATCCCGCGCTGGAAAGATGTCCGGATGGCCGGCGGCAAAGAGCAGATAGACTTCCGCCGTCCAGGCGCCGACGCCGTGGACGGCGGTCAGGCTCTTGATCGCGTCGGCGGGATCGAGGCGGCAAAGGTGATCGAGGTCGAGCCCGTCATGCGCCACCGCGGCCGCGACCGCCAGAAGCGTGCGCTGCTTCGGCCTGGAAAGGCCGGCCTCGCGGAAGATTTCTTCCCCGGCGGCAAGCACGCCCTCCGCGTCGAGCGGATCGACGAGCCGCGTCAGCCGGCCGAAGATGGCGGCTGCGCTGGCGCGCGAAACCTGCTGCGAGACGATGATCGAGGCAAGGCTGCGGAAGCCCGGCTCCGATAGCCTCAAGGGGACCTCGCCGGCCATCTTGCGCACGGCAAGCAGCCGCGGGTCGGCCGCGCACAGGGCGTCCAGCCCGCGATAGACGTGTTCGATTGTCTCGATGCGCTGCATCAGCTTGTCCTTGGCCGGCCGGCAAAGTAGCAATCCGGCGATGACCGGTCCAACCCGCTTTGTCAGTATCCTGATGCCATCGCATATGATTCTGCTGCGTAGCCAACGCAGACGCCGTCATCCTCGGACTTGCCCCGAGGATTTGCTGTGGCTGCAAGTTGTCGCCGCGGGGTCAGGCTTTTGTCCTGCCGGGCCAGTCGTATTTACACGACCCCGAGCAGATCCTCGGGACAAGCCCGAGGATGACGGCGGCGCATTTGCCCCGCTCGCCGAACGCATGACGCCGTCTGCGATACTCCCGGCTAGCAGCCCATGACCAGCCCGCGCGTTTTCCGCTTCGCGCCCAGCCCGAACGGGCGGCTGCATCTCGGCCATGCCTATTCGGCGCTCCTCAACCAGAAGCTGGCGCGGCAAGCCGGCGGGCGGCTGCTGCTTCGGATCGAGGATATCGATCCGACGCGGTCCGCCGCGGAATTCGAACGCGGCATCTACGAGGACCTCGCCTGGCTCGGCATCGGCTGGGAGGAGCCGGTGCGGCGCCAGTCGGAGCACATGGACGCGTATCGCGCTCAGCTCGACCGGCTGATTGCCGAGGGACTTGTCTATCCAGCTTTCATGAGTCGCGGCGAGATGCGGGCGCATATCGCGGAGGCGCAGTCGGCAGGCGAAAAATGGCCGACCGATCCCGACGGCGCGCCGCTCTATCCCGAAGCCGATCGCCTTCTTTCTCCGCGCGAAAGGAAAAGGCGCATCCAGAGCGGGGCGCCTTTTGCCTGGCGGCTCGACATGGCGCGCGCCCTGGCCCGCGTGCCGCAGGCGCTTTCGTGGCAGGAGGACGGGCGCGGGCCGGCGGGCGAGACGGGCGTCGTTCGCGCCGATCCCGCCGCCTGGGGCGACGTGATTCTGGCGCGGCGGGAGATGCCGACGAGCTACCATCTCTCGGTGGTGACCGACGACGCATTGCAGGGTATTACGGATGTCGTGCGCGGCCGCGATCTGTTCCATGCGACCAGCGTCCACCGCCTGCTGCAGGAACTCCTCGGTTTTCCCGCGCCGCGCTATTTCCACCACGATCTCGTGCTCGACGAGAGCGGCCGCAAGCTGTCGAAAAGCCACGGCGATACGTCCCTCTCGGCGCTTCGTGCGCAAGGAACGACCCCGGCGGATATCCGCGGGATGTTGGGGCTCTGAGGCCTCGAGAGAGGCTACATCCGCGCCAGGCTTGCCTTGATGACGGCAAGGACGCCGAGACTCGCGAAGGCGCCGACGAGGCCCGTCGCGACGGCCATCTTCAGGTCGTAGAAGTGGATGCCATAGAAATTGGCCACGAAGATGCCGAGGAAGAAGCCGGCGGTCACCACGACGGTGTTGCCGATCGGCCCGAAGCCTTCGGCGCCCAGAAGACCGTCGAGCGCCATTCCGAAGATGAAGGAGAGTATGGCGACGACGGTGAAGGCCATCATCATCCAGGTGGGGTCAAGGTTCATCAGCATGGTTCACCCTTTCGAGAACCGCCGGCGCCCCCGTTCCGCGCTTCCCGGCAAGGATATGGCCCAATGGTTTCGTTTTGCTTATCGGAATGATCGGCTTTAGAGCGACCTGCTCCGCCATTTCCCCCATCCGAATCGAAAGCGCCGGCATGAAGACCCTTTCCAGAGTAGCGCCCGGTCTCTTCGTCGTGCTTTGGGCGACCGGCTTCGTCGGCGCGCGCTACGCCATGCCATGGGCCGAGCCCTTCACCTTCCTGACGTTGCGGTTCTTGCTGGCTTTCCTGCTGTTCGTCGTGCTGGCATTCGGCCTAGGCGCGAAATGGCCGGGCCGACGCGGCGCGACCGCGGCCATGGTCGCCGGCGTTCTGATGCAGGGGACCTATCTGGGAGGCGTGTTCTGGGCGATCCATCGCGGCATGCCGGCCGGAATCTCGGCGCTGATCGTCGGATTGCAGCCGCTGATCACCGCGATCCTGGCGGGAGGCCTGCTCGGCGACCGCATCCTCCCGCGCCACTGGATGGGCATCGCCATCGGCTTTGCCGGCGTGGTGATCGTCGTGCTTCCAGGGCTTGGCGACAAAGGAGACGGAGTGACCGCCGCGACGCTTTTTGCCTGCGTCATCGCGGTCGTCGGCATGAGTGTCGGCACCATCTGGCAGAAGCGACACGGCGGGGCCGATCTCATCACGGGGACGGCATGGCAGTATCTCGGAGCCGCCGTGCCGATGGTCGCGGCGGCGTTTCTTTTCGAGGACGGGCATGTGGAGGTGACCGGCGAATTCGTCTTCGCGCTTCTGTGGCTCGTGCTCGTGCTTTCGGTCGGCGCGATCCTGCTTCTCATGCTGATGATCCGCGAGGGCGAGGTGGCCAAGGTCGCGTCGCTCTTCTATCTGGTGCCGGCCGTGACCGCGATCATGACATGGATCCTGTTCGACGAGCGGCTGACGGTGCTTCAGGTCGGCGGCATGGTCGTCACCGGTCTTGGCGTCGCTCTCGCGACCACTCAACCCGTGACACGCGCGCGAGCCTCCAGATAGCGCCGGATCGCCGCATTCAGTTCGCCGCCCATGATGAAGATCACCGAGACGATATAGAGGAAGACGATCGCGATCATGATCGAGGCGAGCCCCGCATAGGTGACGACATAGGAGGAGAAGCGTTCGAGATAGGCGGCGAATATGCTCGAGCCGGCGATCCAGCCGATCAGCGTGAACAGGATGCCCGGCACGATGTCGACGAAGCGGCGACGGCCGGCGGGCAGCCAGAAATGCACGGCAACCAGCCCGAGCACGATCACGACGGAAGCGATGATGAAGCGCCAGAGCGTGATGGTGCCGAGATAGGGCGCGAGCCAGTTCTGACGTCCCTCCGCGATATGCACGGCAATCGGCGCGGCGACGAGCAGCACGCTGATGGTGAAGAAGCCGAAGGTCGCGATCAGCACGAAGACGAGGCTCTGGAACCGGCGATAGAAGAAGCCGCGCGTCTCGGAGACGCGGTAGGCACGATTGAGGGCGACGCGCAGCGCTTCGATGCCATTCGACGCGAAGAACGCCGCCGCGATGACGCCGTAGGTCAGGAGGTCGCCGCGCTGCACGGTCAGTACCTTCTGGACCTGGCGCGAAATCGGCTCGGCGATCTGCTCGGGCCAGGTGTCGAAGACGAGGTGGACGGCCGTGTCGGAAAAGGCATGCGCGCCGAGGAAACTCGCCAGCGCCGTCGCGAAGATCAGGAATGGAAACAGCGCCATCAGCGCCGTGATGGCGAGATGGCTCGCCATCGACCAGCCGTCGTCGGAATTGAAGTGGCCGAGCGCGTCGCCCAGAACGCGCTTCAGCACGGCAATCCGCCTCAGGATGTCCACTCCGGGACGTCGCATCAACATCGCTCGATTGTGCCTTCGCGAATATGGAAAGTACCGGCCGCCGATACCAATAGGATAGGGTATTGCCATTACCGACAAGGCCGCTATGCGCCCGGTGGCCCTATACAATCGCCGGCCGGCGGGGCAGGATCGGCTTCCCCACGGAACAGCCGGCGACCCGCCAGGTCCAATATTCAGGAACGGACATGTCCACCGTTTTCAAGATAATCGCCATTGTCGTCATCGCCGCTGTCGTCGTGGTGCTCGTCCGCGGCCTTTTCAATATGGCGCGCGGCGGACCGCCCTCCACATCCAACAAGCTGATGCAGATGCGGGTGATGTTGCAGTTCATCGCGATCGTGCTCGTGCTGCTGGCGGTCTGGTTCACGCGCTGAGAGGAGATGCCATGGTCATCCTCAACAGGATATATACGCGCACCGGCGACGACGGCACGACGGCGCTCGGCAGCGGCGAGCGGCGGCCGAAATTCGACCTGCGGGTCGAAGCCTATGGCACGGTGGACGAGGCCAATGCCTGCATCGGCATGGCGAGGGTCCATACGGCGGCCAATGCCGAGCTCGACGGCATGCTCGGCCGGGTGCAGAATGACCTCTTCGATCTCGGCGCCGACCTGGCGCGGCCGGATACGGGCGAGAAGCTCGATTTCGAGCCGCTCCGGATCGTCGCTTCGCAGGTCGCCCGTGTGGAGGCGGACATCGACGCGCTCAACAAGCGGCTCGGCCGGCTGCGCAGCTTCGTGCTCTCCGGCGGCTCCCCCGCTTCCGCCGCGCTGCATCTCGCCCGCACCGTGGCGCGCCGGGCCGAAAGGCTGATCGTCGAGCTTGCCCGCAGGCCGGGCGAGACCGTCAGCGCGGAAGCGCTGCAATACATCAACCGTGTCTCGGACTTTCTTTTCGTCGCCGCCCGCATCGCCAATGATGACGGCAAGGCCGATGTCCTGTGGGTGCCCGGAAAAAATCGGTAAGGCCGGGCTGAAAACTGGTGCGTATTGAAATCGGGTCGGCGCTACGTTTGTCGACCCCCTCACTGCCTCGCTCGGTCGACCGGCATCACGGGTTTTCAAAGCCTTGGGGTCGCCGAACGACGCCCTTTTATCGATTGAATGTCGGCATCGGACTAGCGGGTGCGGAAAACCCGTGTTATCGGCGCGCAACTCGGATTTCGTAGAGGTTGCTAGCTCATGAAAATTCTGGTCCCGGTGAAGCGGGTGGTCGACTACAACGTCAAGATCAGGGTGAAGCCGGACGGGTCCGGCGTCGAGCTTCAGAACGTCAAGATGTCGATGAACCCGTTCGACGAGATCGGCGTCGAGGAGGCGGTGCGGCTCAGGGAGGCCGGCAAGGCCAGCGAGGTCGTTGCGGTGTCGATCGGGCCGCAGCAGGCGCAGGAGACCATTCGCACGGCGCTGGCGTTGGGGGCGGACCGCGGCATCCTGGTCAAGGTCGACGGGCCGGTCGAGCCATTGGCGGTGGCCAAGATTCTCAAAGGGATCGTCGAGGCGGAAAAGCCAGGTCTGGTGATCCTCGGCAAGCAGGCGATCGACGACGACTGCAATCAGACCGGCCAGATGCTCGCCGCCCTGCTCGGCTGGCCGCAGGGCACCTTCGCCTCCAAGGTTGTGGTGGGCGACATGCTTGAGGTCACCCGCGAGGTCGACGGCGGCCTCCAGACTGTCGAACTGAAGCTGCCGGCGATCG
>JBQCFH010000432.1:0-4370 GCA_051959385.1 Rhizobiaceae bacterium
CAAGGTGGTCATCGAGCGCCCGCACAAGAAGTGCCGCGTGACGATCCATTCGGCGCGTCCGGGCCTCATCATCGGCAAGAAGGGCGCCGATATCGAGAAGCTGCGCAAGAAGCTCTCCGAGATGACCAACGCCGAGACGCACCTCAACATCGTCGAGGTGCGCAAGCCTGAGACCGACGCGACGCTGATCGCGCAGTCGATCGCCCAGCAGCTCGAGCGCCGTATCGCCTTCCGCCGCGCCATGAAGCGCGCCGTACAGTCGGCGATGCGTCTCGGCGCCGAGGGCATCCGCATCAACTGCTCGGGCCGTCTCGGCGGCGCGGAGATCGCGCGCATGGAGTGGTATCGCGAGGGCCGCGTTCCGCTGCACACGCTGCGCGCCGATGTCGATTACGGCACGGCGGAAGCAAACACGGCCTACGGCAAGTGCGGCGTGAAGGTCTGGGTGTTCAAGGGCGAGATCCTGGAGCACGACCCGATGGCTTCCGAGCGCCGCGCGGTCGAGGGCGACCATGCGCATGGCGGCGGCCGCCGCCGCGAGAACGCCTGAGAAGGCTGGGAAGATTCTGGAGTAACACAAGATGCTGCAGCCAAAGCGCACGACCTACCGCAAGCAGTTCAAGGGTCGCATCCACGGCGCTGCCAAGGGCGGCACCGACCTCAACTTCGGTGCTTTCGGGCTGAAGGCGCTGGAGCCGAACCGGGTGACGGCGCGCGAGATCGAGGCGGCTCGCCGCGCGATCACGCGCCAGATGAAGCGCCAGGGCCGCGTCTGGATCCGCATCTTCCCGGACGTTCCGGTCACCTCGAAGCCGACCGAAGTCCGCATGGGCAAGGGCAAGGGCGGCGTCGATTTCTGGGCGTGCCGGGTGAAGCCGGGCCGGATCATGTTCGAGCTCGACGGCGTAGACGAGGAGACCGCGCGCGAGGCGCTGCGCCTCGGCGCCGCCAAGCTCTCGGTCCGGACGCGTTTCGTCCAGCGCATCGCTGAATAGGAAGGGTTTGGTCATGAAGGCCGATGATGCACGGGCGATGAGCCCCGACCAGTTGAACGACGAACTGGCCAAGCTGAAGAAGGAGCAGTTCAACCTGCGCTTCCAGAAGGCGACCGGCCAGCTCGAGAAAACCGCGCGCGTCCGCCAGGTTCGGCGGGATATCGCGCGCATCAAGACGATCGCGGCCCAGAAGGCCGCCGGCAAGAAGGCATAAGGGATAAGACCATGCCAAAGCGCATCCTGCAGGGCACCGTCGTCAGCGACAAGAACGACAAGACGGTCGTCGTCGACGTCGAGCGCCGCTTCACCCATCCGGTCATGAAGAAGACCGTGCGCCGGACCAAGAAGTACCAGGCGCATGACGAAACGAACGCGCACAAGGTCGGCGACGTCGTGTTCATCCAGGAATGCGCGCCGATCTCGCGTCGCAAGCGCTGGACGGTGATCAGCGAAGAGCAGGCGCAGTAGAGAACAAGGACAGCCGGGGAGGGCGCATCCCTTCCCCGATAATCAGGCCCGATAATCAGGAAAGCGGTCAGTCATGATTCAGATGCAAACAAACCTCGACGTCGCCGACAATTCCGGCGCCCGTCGTGTTCAGTGCATCAAGGTGCTGGGCGGCTCGAAGCGGAAATATGCTTCCGTGGGCGACATCATCGTCGTCTCGGTCAAGGAGGCGATCCCGCGCGGCCGCGTCAAGAAGGGCGACGTGATGAAGGCGGTCGTGGTGCGCACGGCCAAGGACATCCGCCGGCCGGACGGCAGCGTCATCCGGTTCGACAAGAACGCGGCGGTTCTGGTCGACAACAAGAAGGAGCCGGTCGGCACCCGTATCTTCGGGCCCGTGCCGCGCGAGTTGCGCGCCAAGAACCACATGAAGATCATCTCGCTCGCGCCTGAAGTCCTGTAAGGAGCCGGAAAGTGAACAAGATCAAGAAAGGCGACAAGGTCGTCGTCCTCACCGGCAGAGACAAGGGCCGGACCGGCGAAGTGATGAGCGTTTCGCCGAAGGACAGCCGGGCCATCGTGCGCGGCGTCAACCTCATCCGGCGCCATCAGCGCCAGACGCAGAACCAGGAAGGCGGCATCATCACCAAGGAAGCGCCTATCCATCTGTCCAACATCGCGCTCGCCGATCCGAAGGACGGCAAGCCGACCCGCGTCGGCTTCACCTTCCAGAAGGACGGCCGCAAGGTGCGCGTCGCCAAGCGCTCGGGAGAAACCATCGATGGCTAAGACCGCATACGAGCCGCGGCTGAAGAAGCTCTACAACGAGAAGATCCGCAAGGCTCTCCTCGAGGAGTTCAAGTACGAGAACGAGATGCAGGTTCCGCGCATCGACAAGATCGTCGTGAACATGGGCGTCGGCGAGGCGACGGGCGATTCGAAGAAGCCCACCATCGCCGCCGAGGATCTCGGCCGCATCACCGGCCAGAAGGCCGTGGTGACCCGTGCCCGCAAGTCGATCGCCGGCTTCAAGGTCCGCGAGAACATGCCGATCGGCGCCAAGGTGACGCTGCGCAAGGAGCGCATGTACGAGTTTCTCGACCGCCTGGTCACGATCGCGCTGCCGCGCGTCCGCGACTTCCGCGGCCTGAACCCCAAGAGCTTCGATGGCCGCGGCAACTACGCCATGGGCATCAAGGAGCATATCGTGTTCCCCGAGATCAACTACGACCAGGTCGACCAGATCTGGGGAATGGACGTGATCGTCTGTACGACCGCCAAGACGGATGACGAGGCCCGGGCGCTGCTCAAGGCCTTCAACTTCCCCTTCCGGCAGTAACGGCAGGCGAGAAAGAGGAAAGCAACATGGCAAAGACCAGTGCAGTCGAAAAGAACAAGCGCCGCCGTGCTCTCGTCAAGAGCTACGCGGCCAAGCGCAAGCAGCTGAAGGCCATCATCATGGACCAGAAGCTGCCGATCGAGGAGCGTTTCCGCGCGCAGCTGAAGCTGGCGTCGCTGCCGCGCAACTCGTCGGCGACGCGCATCCGCAACCGCTGCGAGGTGACGGGCCGTCCGCGCGCCTATTACCGCAAGCTGCGCATGTCGCGTATCGCGCTGCGCGAGCTGGGCGCCACCGGTCTCGTGCCGGGCCTGGTCAAGTCGAGCTGGTAAGGAGGATTTCAGATGTCGATGAACGATCCTCTCGGCGATATGCTGACCCGCATCCGCAACGCCATCGGCCGCAAGAAGGAAAAGGTATCGACGCCGAACTCGCGGCTTCGCGCCCGCGTGCTCGATGTGCTGAAGGCGGAGGGATATATCCGTGATTACAGCCAGGTCGACTACGACAACGGCAAGTCCGAACTCGAGATCGAGCTGAAGTATTTCGAGGGCCAGCCGGTGATCCGCGAGATCGCCCGCGTGTCGAAGCCGGGCCGCCGCGTCTACGTGTCGGTGAAGTCGATCCCGCACGTCGCCAACGGACTCGGCATCGCGATCCTGTCGACGCCGAAGGGCGTGATGGCCGATCACGAAGCGCGAGAGCAGAACGTTGGCGGCGAGATTCTCTGCCAGATATTCTGAACGAGCGTCGGTCGTTATTCGTCGGTCGAATAACGAACCACGACCCACGACCGACGAGAAGTTAGGAAAGAGGAGACGATAATGTCTCGCATTGGAAAGAAACCGGTAGCCGTTCCGCAGGGCGTGACCGCCTCTGTCGACGGCCAGACCGTCACGGCGAAGGGGCCGAAGGGCGAGCTGAAGTTCGTCGTCAACGACGAGGTTCTGGTCAAGCTCGAGGACGGCAAGATCAAGGTCGACCCGCGCGACCAGTCGAAGACGGCGCGCTCCAAATGGGGCATGTCGCGCACGCAGATCGTCAACATCCTGGAAGGCGTGAAGGCGGGCTTCGAGAAGCGGCTGGAGATCAACGGCGTCGGCTATCGCGCGGCCATGCAGGGCAAGAACCTGCAACTCGCGCTCGGCTACAGCCATGACGTGATCTACCAGACGCCGCAGGGCGTGACGATCGCGGTGCCCAAGCCGACGGAGATCGTCATTTCCGGCATCGACAAGCAGGTCGTCGGACAGGTCGCGGCCGAAATCCGGGAATTTCGTGGTCCCGAGCCTTACAAAGGCAAAGGCGTGAAATACGCCGACGAGAAGATCGTCCGCAAGGAAGGCAAGAAGAAGTAAGGAGCGGCAATCGGAATTCGGCAATGGGCAATCGGTATTCGACTGCCGACTGCCGACTGCCGAGTGCCGACTGCCCATTCGAAGGAAATGGCCATGGTTTCCAAGGTATCCGTCAAGCGCCGCGCTGCCCGCGTCCGCCGCCAGATCCGGGCGGGGAACACGGAGCGTCCGCGCCTCTCGATCTACCGGTCGGGGAAGAACATCTATGCCCAGGTAATCGACGACAAGGCC
>JBQCFH010000433.1:0-9015 GCA_051959385.1 Rhizobiaceae bacterium
CGGCGGCGCCAGCCATGTTGGCTTCATCTTCTTCCCGAAGAGCCCGCGCAACATAGGGCCGGTCGAGGCCGGTCGGCTGCGCAGGCTCGCCGCCGGCAAGGCGCAGGCGGTCGCGGTCACCGTCGATGCGGACGACGCGACGCTCGACGCGATCGTGACGGTGGTCGCGCCCGACATGCTGCAGCTTCACGGCGCGGAGAGCCGGGCGCGCGTTGCCGCCGTCAAGGCGCGCTACGGCCTGCCGGTCATGAAGGCGGTGCCTGTCCGGGAAAAGGCTGATCTCGACCGCGTCGCGGATTATATCGGCGTCGCCGACCGCCTGCTCTTCGACGCGAAGCCGCCGAAGGGCTCCGTGCTGCCGGGCGGCAACGGCGAGGCGTTCGACTGGCGGCTGCTCGCAGGCGTCGATCCGGCGATCGGCTACATGCTTTCCGGCGGGCTGAACGCGGGCAACATCGCCGAGGCGCTCGCGGTTGCACGGCCGTCGGGCATCGACATCTCGTCCGGCGTCGACAGCGCGCCCGGCGTCAAGCACGTGCGCCTGATCGAGGTCTTCTTCCGGGCCGTCGCCGCGGCGCGCAAAAACCGGGCTGCGTGAACTCCGGAAGCGGTTTACTTTTAGCGCGGGAACGGCCTATGCGTCGGCCAAAGGGCAACGGCGCGGCAACCGCGCCAAGCATCATTCAAGGAGATCGGCCGTGAACAAGCCGGCAGCGCCAAATTCCTTCCGGACAGGACCCGACGAGCAGGGCATGTTCGGCCTTTTCGGCGGCCGTTTCGTCGCCGAGACGCTGATGCCGCTCATCCTCGACCTCGAGCAAGAATGGAACGCCGCCAAGAACGATCCGGCCTTCAGGGCGGAACTGGAGGGGCTGTCGACCTTCTATGCCGGGCGGCCATCAAAACTCTATTTCGCCGAGGGGCTGACCAGGCATCTCGGCGGGGCGAAGATCTATCTCAAGCGCGAAGACCTCAACCACACCGGCTCGCACAAGATCAACAACTGCCTCGGCCAGATCCTGCTCGCCAGGCGCATGGGCAAGAAGCGCATCATCGCGGAGACCGGCGCCGGCCAGCACGGCGTCGCCTCGGCCACCGTCTCGGCCCGCTTCGGCTTCCCCTGCGTCGTCTATATGGGCGCGACCGATGTCGAGCGGCAGAAGCCGAACGTCTTCCGCATGAAGCTGCTCGGCGCCGAGGTCAGGCCCGTCACGGCCGGCCATGGCACGCTGAAGGACGCCATGAACGAAGCCCTTCGTGATTGGGTCACCAATGTCGAGGACACCTATTACCTGATCGGCACGGCCGCCGGGCCGCACCCCTATCCGGAGATGGTGCGGGAGTTCCAGTCGGTGATCGGCAAGGAGGCGCGCGCCCAGATCCTCGAGCAGGAAGGCCGCCTACCCGACGCCATCATCGCGGCGGTCGGCGGCGGCTCCAACGCGATCGGCCTCTTCCATCCCTTCCTCGACGACCGGGACGTCAGGATCATCGGCATCGAGGCCGGCGGCCACGGGCTCGACGGCGACGAGCATTGCGCCTCGATGAACGCCGGCAAGCCGGGCGTGCTGCACGGCAACCGCACCTATCTGCTGCAGAACGAGGATGGCCAGATCAAGGACGGCCATTCGATCTCGGCGGGCCTAGACTATCCGGGCGTCGGGCCGGAGCATTCCTGGCTGCGCGATACCGGCCGGGTCGAATACGTGCCGATCCTCGACGATGAGGCGCTCGAAGCCTTCCAGGTGACGACCAAGGTGGAAGGCATCATCCCGGCGCTCGAATCGGCGCACGCCATCGCGCATGCGATGAAGATCGCGCCGAAAATGGGAAAGGACGAGATCGTCATCGTCAATCTCTCCGGCCGCGGCGATAAGGACGTGCATACGGTAGCGAGCATGATGGGAATGGAGATCTGACCCGGTAGTAGCGTTCTGGAGGTGGGCCACAAGATGTTGTGGATTGCCTTGACAAATCTCTCGGAACGAGTCCCCGTAACATGAGTCGTATTGAAAATCGGCCCCAAATCACCTAGTTAGGTTTTGTTATCCCGCATGGTTCGCCCAGCGGCCCCCACGGGTTCCGGCTCGTGGGGTTTATTTTTTCTGCGGCTCGTATCAAATACGCGCATGATACGAAGCGCTTTCTTTATTGACGGTTTCAACTTCTACCATGCTCTGCGAAAGCTTGACGGGAATCATCTAAAATGGGTCTCGCTTAGAGCACTTATGGCGCGACAGACATCCAAGGCAGAAACAATAGTCAAGATCTACTATTTCTCGGCATTTGCGGACTGGCTCCCTGGCCCGAGGAATCGGCATCAGCAATATGTAGCAGCGCTCATTGCATCGGATGTGACCGTCATAATGGGAACATTCAAGAAGAAGGACAGGTATTGCTCTCATTGTAAGCAGACCACAGTCGGTCATGAGGAAAAGGAGACCGATGTGAATATTGCGCTCTGCATGCTGAATGAGGCTTATAAGGACACCTACGATCGCGCATACCTCGTGTCGCGCGATAGCGACCTCAAGCCGGCAATCGCAATGATACGGGCGGAGTTCCCGCACAAGGAGGTGGTCCTAGTCGCCCCGCCCCATTTCGGTCACTCAACCGATCTTCTCGGAGTGGCGACGGGGAAACGTAAAATCACCAGGGCTCAGATCGAAGAATGTCTCTTCCCCGAGAGGGTCACCGATTCCGGAGGCAACGTGGCTGCCATCCGCCCTGTCGAGTATCAGCCCCCAACCGGCGTCGCGCCTAGCTAGCAGGAATGAGCGCGCTTTGCGCCCAAGAGACTCGCGCTTGTCCGGCATAAAAGGGGATGTTAAGCGCTGGGCGGCTGCGCCGGTCATGGCACGGGCCGGCGACTTTGGTGCCGTCGGGAACAGGGGACGGGGTGCCGCGAGGGCGCCCGCGACGCGACCGGATGCTTGAAGACACACCCGAATTGTCGATTGTCGTGCCGGTCTTCAACGAGGCCGGCAACATTCTGCCGCTGCTGGAGGAGATCGAGGCGGCGCTCAAGGATGTCCGCTACGAGGTCATCTTCATCGACGACGGGTCTACGGACAAAAGCAGCGCGGAACTCGCCGCCGCGCGGCGGCGCAACGCCGCGGTGCGGGTGCTGAGGCATGACCGGCGCTCGGGCAAAAGCGCGGCGCTGGTGACCGGTTTCTGGGCGGCCCGCGCCGACTGGGTGCAGACGCTGGACGGCGACCGGCAGAACGATCCGCGCGACGCGGCGCGCATCTGTGCCTCGATTCAGCCGATCCCCGCGAGCCTCGGGCTCGTGGCCGGGCAGCGCCGGCGCCGCAATGACGGGCCGGTCAAATGGCTGTCCTCGCGCATCGCCAATTTCGTCCGCCGCAGTCTGCTCAACGACGCCACGGCGGATTCCGGTTGCGGCTTCAAGCTCATCCGCCGCGAAGCAGCACTCAGAATCCCCTATTTCGACGGCATGCACCGCTTCATCCCGGCGCTGGTGCGGCGCGCCGGCTACGAAATCCGGCAGGAGGCGATCGACGACCGACCACGCGTGGCCGGTGTATCGAAGTACGGCTTCTTCGGCCGCCTGGGCGTGGGCACGGTCGACCTCCTCGGCGTCTTCTGGCTCATGCGGCGCAGCGGGACCTTCCGGTCGGCCGATGCGGCGGCCGAATGAGCGGCATGCTGCGGCGTTCCGATTGGCCGGGGTGGCTCGCCGAACCGCGATGGGCCATTACGGTTCTCCTCGGGTTTTGCGCGGTGCATTTCGCCATCCGCTGCATGCTCGGCCACAATTTCACGCTGGATGAATCCGAGCAGGTCCTCTTCACCCAGAGCCTCGAATGGGGCTACCGGTTCCGCCATCCGCCGCTCATCACCTGGCTGTGCTGGGCGACGCTTGCCGCGACCGGCGACAGCCGCATCGCATTCTTCCTGCTCAAATATGTGCTGATGGGGGCCGGGCTCGTCCTCTACTATCAGGCGGCGCGGGTCGTCATTCGCGACAATCTGCTGGCGGCGCTCGCCAGCATCGCGCTGCTATCCACCTTCTCGATGGGCTATTTGCCGCTCATCGACCTGATGCATACCGTGCTCCTGGCAACCATGCTGGCTGCGCTCCTTTGGATCGCCGCCCGCCTCGTCGCCTTCGGCCTTTGGCGGGACTATCTGCTGCTCGGCGTGATCCTCGCGCTGGGCACGCTCTCCAAATATGTGTTCGTGATCCTGCCCCTTTCGCTCGCCGTCGGCATCGCCCTCACGCCGGGGCTTCGCGCGAAGCTGAAGCCTGCGCGACTGCTTGTTTCGCTGGCGGTGGCCGGGCTCGTGATGGCGCCGTTCGCCTGGTGGGTGGTCAACCAGGAGCAGACCTTCTTCGGCCGGGCCGAAACGGCGACGCACAGTTCCGGCCCGGCCGCCGATCCGCTCGGCTGGCTGCGCGGCATCATCAGCCTGGCTGTCGCCCTCATCGGCTTCGTCGTTCCGAGCGCGCTGCTGTTCCCGTTCCTTTACCGCCGTGCCTCCGCCCTCGCCCCAGCCGGAGCACAGTCCGACGCCACCGACCACAACCGGGATTGGCGGCGCGCCTATCTGATCGCCATGGCGTTCGCTTCGCTGATCATGCTCGGCGCCGTTTTTCTTGTCGGCACGACGTCGTTCAAGACGCGCTGGATGCACGAAATAGCGCTGCCTTTCTTCATCTGGTTCTTCCTGCGCGTCCGCGTCGCCGGCGCGACCGCCGCGGCGCATCGGAAGCTGCTCGATTTCGCCCTCGGTTTCGCCGTCCTCGTGGCGCTGACCCGCATCGGCATCTACGCCTTCCATGCCCGCGACTGCGACAATTGCCGCGACTACTGGCCGATGCAGACCTACGCGGAAGGCCTGCGCAAGGCGGGTTTCGACCACGGCAGCATCGTGGCGCCGCGCTTCGACCTTGCCGGAAATTTGCGCTATGTCATGCCGGAGGCGCGGCTGATCGTGCCCGGCCATCCGCCTTCCGTCTTCGGGCCGCAGCGGTCGGGCCAGTGCGCGGTGGTATGGGATGGGAACGGCGAACCGCCGGATGAGATGATGCGCTATGTTGCCCAGACGCTCGGTGCGCATCCGGGGCCGGACGCCATCCGCGGCAAGGTGGTCGGAACCCTTGCAACGACGAAGGACCGCCCCGGCACGATGAGCTATATTCTGATCCCGGGCGGCGCTGGCCTTTGCCGCTGAGTCGACAGCCCGCCATTGCAAGGCCGGGCTTTCCTGACTAAGCAGTGGCGGCGCCGGGCCCTGAGCGGACGGCAGCGCTCAGAAGGAATACGCGGAAGCATGACGACCCGCATCGACCGCCGCATGGCGAAGCTGAAGGAGGAGGGCCGGCCGGCGCTCGTCACCTATTTCATGGGCGGCGACCCGGACTACGAGGCCTCGCTCTCGATCATGAAGGCGCTGCCGAAAGCGGGCGCGGATGTGATCGAGCTCGGCATGCCCTTTTCCGATCCGATGGCCGACGGCCCGGCGATCCAGGCGGCCGGGCTGCGCGCGCTGAAAGGCGGCCAGACGCTGGCAAAGACGCTCCGCATGGCGCGCGAATTCCGCAAGGCAGACGACGAGACGCCGATCGTCATGATGGGTTACTACAACCCGATCTACATCTACGGCGTCGAGCGTTTCCTGAAAGACGCCGCCGAATCCGGCATCGACGGGCTGATCGTGGTCGACCTGCCGCCGGAAATGGACGAGGAACTCTGCCTGCCGGCGCTGAAGGCCGGCATCAATTTCATCCGGCTCGCCACGCCGACGACGGACGACAAACGCCTGCCGCGCGTGCTCAAGAATACTTCGGGCTTCGTCTACTACGTTTCGATGACGGGCATCACCGGCTCGGCGCTGCCGGATACAGGCAAGGTGTCGGCCGCGGTCCGCCGCATCAAGGCGCACACGGACCTGCCGGTCTGCGTCGGCTTCGGGGTCAAGACCGCCGAGCAGGCGCGCGCCATCGGGGCGTCGGCCGACGGCGTGGTCGTCGGCACGGCGATCGTCAACGCGGTCGCCAACGTGCTCGACGGCAGGGGCGGGCGCACCGCCGATCCGGCCGAGGCTGTGGCCACGCTCGTCAACGGGCTGGCGCAGGGCGTCCGCTCGGCGCGCCTTGCGGCGGCCGGATAAAGCGCCCACATTGGCTGTCTGACGGGAAGAGACCGATGAACTGGATCACCAACTACGTCCGCCCGAAGCTGAACTCGATGCTCGGCCGGCGGGATATGCCGGAAAACCTCTGGATCAAGGATCCCGAGACCGGCGAGATGATCTTCCACAAGGAACTCGAGGACAACCAGTATGTCATCCCGGGTTCCGGCTACCACATGCGCATCTCCGCGCGCGAGCGGCTCAAATATTTCTTCGACGAGGGCCGGTTCGAAGTCCTCGACAATCCGAAGGTCGCGCCCGACCCGCTGAAGTTCCGCGACGAGAAGCGCTACCTCGACCGCCTGAAGGAGGCCCGCACCAAGACCGGGCTGGACGACACGATCCTGACCGCACTCGGCGAAGTCGAAGGGCTGTCGATCGTCGCGACGGTGCAGGATTTCGCCTTCATGGGCGGCTCGCTCGGCATGGCCGCCGGCGAGGCGATCATACGGGCCTTTGAAACGGCCTTGGAACGAAGGGAGCCGCTGGTGCTGTTCGCCGCTTCCGGCGGCGCGCGCATGCAGGAGGGAACGCTTTCCCTCATGCAGCTTCCGCGCACGACGGTTGCCCTCGACCGGCTGAAGGAAGCCGGCCTTCCCTACATCGTGGTCTTGACCAACCCGACCACCGGCGGCGTGACCGCCTCCTATGCGATGCTGGGCGACGTCCACAGCGCCGAGCCGGGCGCGCTGATCGGCTTCGCCGGGCCGCGCGTCATCGAGCAGACGCTGCGGGAGAAGCTGCCCGAGGGCTTCCAGCGCTCCGAATATCTGATGAAGCACGGCATGGTCGACATGATCGTGCCGCGCAAGGAACTGAAGGCCACGATCGCGCGCCTTCTCAAGATGATGCTGAAACTGCCGAACGGAGCGGCGGAGGCGGAGGCTGAGGAAGAAGCTCCGATGCCGACGCCGCAGCCGGAACTGCCGGCTGAAGCTCAGACCGGAGCGCAGGCCTAGAGTCTCTTCACTCCCTCCGATTTTCAGGATCGACGACAAGATGGCGACCAGGACCGCCGAGATCGAAATCGAGCGGCTGATGATGCTGCATCCGAAAGGCTTCGACCTTTCGCTCGATCGCATTCGCCGCCTGCTCGACAGGCTTGGGAACCCGCAGGACCGGATGCCGCCGGTCGTCCATATCGCGGGCACCAACGGCAAAGGGTCGGCGGCGGCCTTCTCGCGCGCGCTGCTCGAAGCGGCGGGCTACCGCGTGCATGTCCATACCTCGCCGCACCTCGTCCACTGGGCCGAGCGCTACCGGATGGCGGCGACCGGCGGCGGCCGCCTCGTCCCCGACGACATCTTCGCCGACGCCATCCAGCGCGTGGCGGAAGCCAATCGCGGCGAGGCGATCACGGTGTTCGAAATCCTGACGGCGGTGATGTTCGTGCTCTTTTCGGAGCATCCGGCCGACGCGGCCGTCGTCGAGGTCGGCCTCGGCGGACGCTTCGACGCAACCAACGTCATCGAGCGGCCGGCCGTATCCGTCATCATGCCGATCTCGCTCGACCACCAGGCCTATCTCGGCGACCGCGTCGAGCTGATCGCGGCGGAGAAGGCCGGCATCATCAAGAAGGGCGCGCCGGTGGTCGTTGGGGCGCAGGAATCGGAGTTCGCGCGCGCCGTGCTGGTCGAGACGGCGGAGCGCCTCGACTGCCCGCTCCAAATCTACGGCCAGGACTTCCTCGCCTTCGAGGAGAACGGCCGCATGGTCTATCAGGACGAGAAGCGGCTGCTCGATCTTCCGTTGCCCAGATTGCCGGGCCGGCACCAATATGCCAACGCGGCGGCCGCGATCGCGGCGGTCGCGGCGGCCGGCTTCAATGTGCCGCCGGAGGCTGCCGCCTTCGCCATGGGCGCGGTCGAATGGCCGGGCCGGCTGCAGCGCCTGGCCAACGGACGGCTGGCCGAGCTTGCCCCCGAAGGCGCCGAGCTCTGGCTCGACGGCGGCCACAATCCCGGCGCCGGCGCGGTGATCGCCGAGGCGATGGCCGAACAGGAGGAGCGACATTCGCGGCCCCTGTTCCTGATCTCGGGCATGATCAACACCAAGGACCAGACGGGTTATTTCCATGCCTTCGAGGGCATGGCGCGGCATGTCTTCACGGTCCCGGTGAACATGAGCGACGCGGGCGTCCCGGCCGACGAACTGGCGGCGCGGGCGATGGAAGCCGGCCTTTCGGCAGAGCCGGTGGCCTCGGTGGAGAACGCGCTAAAACTCCTGCGCGACACCTGGGACGACGCCGAAACGCCGCCGCGCATCCTCATCGGCGGCTCGCTCTATCTGGCGGGCGAGGTGCTCGCCGCCAACGGCACGCCGCCGACTTAACTCTTGTGGTATGTTCACCCCACCCCCGGCCGATCGGCCGGACCCTCCCCGTCGAGGGGAGGGAGTGCGCCAGGCGCGTCGTCTACCTCGACGAGAAGGCGACTATGTATGGAATGGGCGAGTTCAGATGGCCGGCATGCCTGCACCGCCGTCATGCTCGGGCTTGTCCCGAGGATCCACATCGCATGATGCAATTGCAGCCGCTCAGCGGGACAAAGCTGATTGCCACTGCAACAATCAACAGCCACGCAGATCCTCGGGACAAGCCCGAGGAGGACGGCGCGGGTGCCTGCGCCGCTGAGTCCCCATACGCAATAACGTTTCCGCCGAGGGAAGGAGAGGCTCCGCCGGCACAAAAAAGCCCGGCGATCGCGCCGGGCCCAGGCTGCTGACAAACCCCGTCGATTTCGGCGGGGTTTTTATTATCAGACGGATGGCGTTGAGTTTTCGTCGGTGGGAAGGGGTTGGCGGAAAGGGTGCCGGCTCAGGCGGGCCGTGGAAATGGCTTTGAGCTGAGCGCCA
>JBQCFH010000434.1:0-2519 GCA_051959385.1 Rhizobiaceae bacterium
TTGCGCGGCGTCGAGGTCGTCGAGTTCGCCCTCGGCATCCCGCATCTGATGAAGGGCGAATTCACCGAGGGCGCCGGCCCGGGCATCGACATCTATTCGGTGCGCCAGCCGCTCGGCGTCGTCGCCGGCATCACGCCCTTCAACTTCCCGGCCATGATCCCGATGTGGAAATTCGCGCCGGCGATCGCCTGCGGCAACGCCTTCATCCTGAAGCCGTCGGAGCGGGACCCGGGCGTGCCGATGAAGCTCGCCGAGCTGATGCTCGAGGCAGGCTTGCCGGCCGGCATCCTCAACGTCGTCAACGGCGACAAGGAAGCGGTGGACGCCATCCTCGACGATCCGGACATCAAGGCGGTCGGCTTCGTCGGTTCCTCCTCGATCGCCGAATATATCTATGCCCGCGGCTGCGCGACGGGCAAGCGCGTGCAGTGCTTCGGCGGGGCCAAGAACCATATGGTCGTCATGCCGGATGCCGACATGGACCAGGCCGTCGATGCGCTGATCGGCTCCGGCTACGGCGCGGCCGGCGAGCGCTGCATGGCCGTGTCGGTCGCGGTGCCGGTAGGCAAGGCCACTGCCGACAAGCTGGTCGAGAAGCTGATTCCGCGCGTGGAAAGCCTGAAGATCGGCCCGTCCACCGATCCGTCCGCCGATTTCGGTCCGCTGGTGACGGCGCAGGCGCTGGAGCGCGTCCGCAACTATGTCGATATCGGCGTCAAGGAAGGCGCCAAGCTCAAGGTCGACGGGCGCGGCTTCAAGATGCAAGGCTACGAGAACGGCTTCTACATGGGCGGCTGCCTGTTCGACGAGGTGACGCCGGACATGCGAATCTACAAGGAAGAGATTTTCGGGCCGGTGCTGTCGGTCGTGCGCGCGCATGATTTCGAGGAGGCCGTGCGTCTCCCTTCCGAGCACGAGTACGGCAACGGCGTCGCCATCTTCACCCGCGACGGCGATGCGGCGCGCGAATTTTCCAGCCGCGTCAATGTCGGCATGGTCGGCGTCAACGTGCCGATCCCGGTGCCGGTCTCCTACTACACTTTCGGCGGCTGGAAGCGGTCGGGCTTCGGCGACCTCAACCAGTACGGGCCGGATTCGGTGCGCTTCTACACCAAGACCAAGACGATCACCTCACGCTGGCCGTCGGGCGTCAAGGAAGGCGCCGAATTCGCCATGCCGACGATGAAGTAGGCTCACAGGACGGGACTTAGCCTCTCCGGGTTCCCACCCCGCCCCCGGCCTGTCGGCCGGAGCCGGGGGGGCTCGGCGCCCTGGAAGGGGAGGGAAGCGGCGCCGCCGCGGGGCTTTCCTACCCCTGCCAGGGGGAGGTGGCCCGAAGGGCCGGAGGGGGATTTGACTCCTAAGGCATTATTCCCAAGCGCTGCCCGTCAGGCAGCTGTTTCCTCTCCGACTCCATCTTCCCCCTCTCGCGCATCGACGCGCGGATCCAGCTGCAGCGCCTGCGGCGTCGTGGCACGCTCCGCGGGGACGGTCTGGAAGGCCTCGCGCTCCTCGACCGGCACCGGCGCGCGGCTCCTGATGCGCAGCGCCGTGTAGCCGGCGATGCTCGCATGGGCTAGCGCGGTCGCCAGGAACAGGCTTTCCGGCCGCAAATAGGCCATCAGCGCCGCGCCGAGCAGGGGGCCGATCATCGTGCCGAATCCGTAGAGCAAGAGCAGCCCGCCGGAAACCTTGACGAAGTCCTCCGAACTTGCGTGGTCGTTGGCGTGCGCCACCGCCAGCGAATAGAGGATATAGGCGAGCGCGCCATAGCAGGCGGTCATGACCAGGATAACGGCGCCGTGCCGCGGCTCTATCAGGAAGATGAGGAGGCCGATGAACGCGGCGCCTGACGCCGCCGCCGCCATCACGAAGCGGCGGTCGGTCCGGTCGGAGATGCGGCCGGCCGGCAGCTGCATGACCGCGCCGGCGATGACGACCAGGCTCATCATCAGCGCGATCTCATAGGTCGGCATGCCGATGCGCGCGCCGAACACCGCGCCGAGCGTGCCCCAGGCGCCGTTGGCGATGCCGATCAGGAGGCAGCCGATCAGCGAAACCGGCGAGTTCGCGTAAAGCCTGCCGATGTCGAGCGAGACTTCCTTCAACGGCGCCGGCGTTGCCTGGGTGGAGATCGCGGTCGGGATCAAGGACAGGCAGAAGAAGATGCCCGTTACCATGAAGAGAGAGGCGGAGCGCACGTCGCCGGCGGCCACGATCATCTGGCCCGCCATGATCGCGGCATAGGTGACCATCATGTAGAGGCCGAAGATGGTGCCGCGGTTCTTGTTGGTGGCGCGCTCGTTCAGCCAGCTCTCGATGACCATGAAGGAACCGGCCATCGTGAAGCCGGTGAAGACCCTGAGCGCGATCCAGACATAGGGGTCGATGAAGAGACCGGTCATCAGCGCGATGATGGCGCCGACGGAGGCGAAGGTGCCGAAGGCGCGCACGTGCCCGACATTGCGCACCAGCTTGGGCGCGTAGAGGCAGCCGCCGACGAAGCCGCCCGCCCAGGC
>JBQCFH010000435.1:0-7028 GCA_051959385.1 Rhizobiaceae bacterium
CGAGGCGATGTCGATCAGCTGCACCGGCTTGCCCGCCGGCCCCGGCACGAGCATGGAGCCGAGCGCCCCGGCATTGCCCGTCTGGCCGGAGAAGACGCTGCGGTTGATCGCGATGCCGCCGCCGGCGAAGGCGCCGATATAATAGTAGACGAAGTCGCTGAGATCGCCGGTCTTGCCGAAGACGAGTTCCGCGTTGCAGGCGGCGGTGGCGTCGTTCTGCAGGTAGACCGGGAAGGGGACTTCCGCCGCGAGCTCGGCGCGGATGTCGGTCTTGCGCCACGCGTCCATCACGTCGCGTGGCGCGCCGGCGGCGTCCGCCCAGTTCCACAGTTCGAACGGCATGGCGATGCCGAGCCCGCCGATGCGCCGGTCCTGCTCGGCGCTCAGCCTCGACCGCATCTCCCCGATCCCCTCGCGCACGAAGCCGATCGTCTCGTCCGGACGCGGATAGGGATAGGGATGATGCAGCATCGATCGCGGCTGGCCGAGAAAGTCGATGAGCACGAGGTCGGCGCTGCGCCGCCCGAGCTTGAGCCCGAGGAAAAAGGCGCCATCCGGGTTGAGCGACATCGGGATGGAAGGCTGCCCGACCTTGCCGCGCACCGGCTCGCCGCGCACCAGAAGGCCGTCCTCCTCCAGCCCGCGCATGATGACGGAGATGGTCTGGGCCGAGAGGCCCGTGACCCGCGCGATCTCCGTCTTCGCCAGGCTGCCGTGCTGGCGCACGAGCGAGAGCACCAGCCGCTCGTTGTAGTCGCGCATGCCGCTCTGGTTGGTGCCGCGCTGGAAGCGGCCGGACGGCCTTGCGTCCTGTAAGGCGGTTTCGCTCCCCACGCGATCTCCCTGGCGGTCTGCACGGATCTGTTTCTGGCCGCTTCCGGCAAGCATCGCTTTCAAACCTTCCGCTGTCAATAATAATTCATTTTGATTTATATATTGACAGGAGCGAAGGGCTGGTATTTGCTTTTGGCATCATCCGGTGCGCCCGCCTTTCGGGCGGAGATATCCGGGTGCCGGCTTGTTGCGCCTGCGGGCGGACTTCCGCTTATGTCCACTGGGAGGATCAAGATGAGTAGGTTCACGTTCACGAAACTCGCCTTTGCGGGCGCGATGGCGCTTGGCGTCATGGCGGCGAGCCCCGCCTGGTCGGCCGACATCGTCGGCCTGATCACCAAGACCGAAGGCAACCCCTTCTTCGTCAAGATGCGCGAGGGCGCGCAGGCGAAGGCCAAGGAACTCGGCCTCGAGCTTCGCACTTTCGCCGGCAAGTATGACGGCGACAATGACAGCCAGGTCGCGGCAATCGAGAACCTGATCGCCGCCGGCGCCAAGGGTTTCGCGATCGTGCCCTCGGATTCGACCGCGATCGTGCCTACGATCAAGAAGGCGCGCGACGCCGGGCTGCTCGTCATCGACCTCGACACGCCGACCGATCCGATCGACGCCGCCGACGCCACCTTCGCCACCGACAACTTCAAGGCCGGCCATCTGATCGGCGCGTGGGCGAAGGGCACGCTGGGCGACAAGGCGAAGGACGCCAAGATCGCCTTCCTCGACCTCGCCACCAACCAGCCAACGGTCGATTATCTGCGCGACCAGGGCTTCATGGACGGCTTCGGCATCGACATCAAGGATCCGAAGCACTACGGCGACGAGAACGATCCGCGCATCTGCGGCCACCAGATGACGGGCGGCGCCGAGGACGGCGGCCGCACCGCGATGGAGACGCTGCTGCAGAAATGCCCCGACGTGAACGTCATGTACACGATCAACGAACCGGCGGCGGCCGGCGGCTACCAAGCGCTCAAGGCGGCCGGCAAGGACGACGGCTCGGTGCTCGTCGTCTCCATCGACGGCGGCTGCCCGGGCGTGAAGAACGTCCAGGCCGGCATCATCGGTGCCACCTCGCAGCAATATCCGCTGAAGATGGCGGCCATGGCCATGGAGGCGATCGAGAAGTTCGCCAAGACCGGCGAGAAGCCGAAGCCCACCCCCGGCCAGCAGTTCTATGATACCGGCGCGCAGCTCGTCACCGACAAGCCGGTACAGGGCGTGCCCTCGATCAGCACCGAGGAGGGCCTCAAGCTCTGCGGGGGGTGAGAAGCCGGTCCGACTGCTGGACGCTTCGAACGTCGTCACTTTCCCGCGGCCGAGACCCGGGCCGTGGGCCGGGCGCTTCCAAAGCGTCTTCTGTTGGGACTAGACTGACCGAATGACGTCGGGGGAGCCGGCATCTCCGGCTCCCAGGCAATCCCGGGATAAGGGACGCCCCGAGATAAGGGACGCTAAGGGAGGAACGGCGAATGAACGAGGACGCACGCGGCTCGGCCCTGGCGGAACGAGGCCTGGCAGGCGCCGATCAATCGGTGGCGAGCTTCGAGGAAGAGGCGGTCACGCTGGTCAAGCGCCTGCAGCATTTCCTCCACGAATTCCCGACCGCCGTTCCCTTCATCGTCCTCATCATCGGAATATTGATCTTTTCCGCCACGGCCGGCGGCAAGTTCTTCGCGCCGTTCAACCTGTCGCTGGTGCTCCAGCAAGTGACGATCATCGGCATCCTTGGCATCGCCCAGACGCTGGTTATCCTCACCGCCGGCATCGACCTCTCCGTCGGCGCGATCATGGTCCTCTCCTCGATCGTGATGGGCCGCTTCGCCGTGGTCTGGGGCTGGCCGCCCGACATCGCGTTTGCGCTCGGTTTCGTCACCGGCATCGTCTGCGGCCTGATCAACGGCGTGCTTGTCGCCATCATCAAGCTTCCGCCCTTCATCGTGACGCTCGGCACCTGGAGCATCTACGGCTCGATGGTCATCTATGTCTCGCACTCCGAGACCATCCGCGCCCAGGACATCGACCAGATGGCGCCGATCCTGCACTGGACCGGCAACCGCATCATCTTCGGCCACGGCGCGCTCATCACCTACGGCTCGATCCTGATGATCCTGATCGCCGTCATCGTCTGGTACATCCTGAACCGCACGGCGTTCGGCCGCCATGTCTACGCCACCGGCGACGACCCCGAGGCGGCGCGGCTGACCGGCATCAACACCAGCGCGACCCTCGTCGGCGTCTATACGCTCGCCGGTTTCATCTGCGCCATCGCGGCCTGGGTGCTGATCGGCCGCATCGGCGCGGCGAGCCCGCTCGGCAACCAGACCGCCAACCTCGACGCGATCACCGCCGTGGTCATCGGCGGCACCTCGCTTTTCGGCGGCAGGGGATCGCTGGTCGGCACGCTGTTCGGCGCGCTGATCGTCGGCGTCTTCCGGAACGGCCTCGCCCTCTCCGGCGTCGAGGTCCTGTGGCAGGAATTCACGGTCGGCATCCTCATCATCCTCGCGGTTACGATCGACCAATGGATAAGGAAGATTTCGGTATGAGCGCCGTCACGCCTGTCCTTGCCGCCAAGGGCCTCACCAAGCGCTACGGCCGCGTCGTCGCGCTCGACAACGCCGATTTCGACCTGATGCCCGGCGAGATCCTGGCGGTCATCGGCGACAACGGCGCCGGCAAGTCGACGCTCATCAAGGCGCTCTGCGGCGCCGTCATTCCCGACAGCGGCACGATCGAATTGAACGGCAAGCCCGTCCATTTCCGCTCGCCCATCGAGGCGCGGCACGCCGGCATCGAGACCGTCTACCAGAACCTCGCCCTTTCCCCGGCGCTGTCGATTGCCGACAACATGTTCCTCGGGCGCGAGATCCGCCAGGAGGGCTTCATGGGCAAGTTCCTTCGGCGGCTCGACCGCTCCAGGATGCAGAAGCTCGCCCGCGCCAAGCTGTCCGAACTCGGACTGATGACGATCCAGAACATCAACCAGTCCGTCGAGACGCTTTCAGGCGGCCAGCGGCAGGGCGTGGCGGTGGCGCGCGCCGCCGCCTTCGGCTCCAAGGTCGTCATCATGGACGAGCCGACCGCCGCGCTCGGCGTCAAGGAATCGCGTCGCGTGCTGGAACTTATCCTCGACGTGAAAAGGCGCGGCCTGCCGATCGTGCTCATCTCGCACAACATGCCGCATGTCTTCGAAGTGGCAGACAGGGTCCACATCCACCGGCTCGGTCGGCGGCTTTGCGTCATCGATCCGAAGGAGCACACGATGTCCGACGCCGTCGCCTTCATGACCGGCGCCAAGGTTGCGCCCGAAGCCGCTCTGGCGGCTTGAATTTCTGCCTTTTTGCCATGTATAGGCGGAACGACGCCGCCTTGACGGGCAAAGCGGATCATTCCGGTTTGACAAGGGGGTCAAGGCTTCTATGTGGCGCGTCCTTCGAGGCTCGCTTCGCCCGCACCTCAGGATGAGGGAGCGAGCGCCGGCCGCCCAGTTCCGAACCGAGACCAAGGTGAAGTGGATGGGCGGCTTGCGGTTGAAGAGCACCAGCCGTCCTCATGCCGGGGTGGAGCGAAGAGCCTCGACGGACGCACGGAAATAAGAAAAGCATGACCATAGCCATGAAACCGGACCTTCTCGAAGCCGCGCCCGATCCGGGGCAGCTGGCTTCGGAAATTCTCTCCTGCCTTGCCTACCGTATCGGCAAGGACCCGACCGTCGCGACGCAGTATGACTGGCTCTCCGCCACTATCCGCGTGGTGCGCGACCGGCTGGTCGAGCGCTGGATCGCTTCGACCAAGAAGGCCTATGAGCACCAATCCAAGCGCGTCTACTACCTGTCGCTCGAATTCCTGATCGGCCGCCTGCTGCGCGACGCCATTTCCAACCTTCGCCTGATGGACGAGGTGAGGAACGCGCTGTCGTCGCTCGGCGTCGATTTCGACATCATCTCGGCGCTCGAGCCCGACGCCGCGCTCGGCAATGGCGGTCTCGGCCGGCTCGCCGCCTGCTTCATGGAATCGATGGCGACCGTCGACATTCCCGCCCATGGCTACGGCATCCGCTACGCCAACGGCATGTTCCGCCAGGAGATATCCGACGGCTGGCAGGTGGAACTGCCGGAGACCTGGCTCGACCACGGCAATCCCTGGGAGTTCGAACGGCGCGAGCGCTCGATCGAGATCGGCTTCGGCGGCATGGTGGAGGCCGTGCCCGGCACCGACGGGCGGCGCATGGTCTGGAAGCCGCAGGAGCGCGTTCTGGCGGTCGCGTACGACACGCCGGTCGCCGGCTGGCGGGCGAAGCGCGTCAACACGCTCCGTCTCTGGTCGGCCATGCCGGTCGATCCGATCCTGCTCGACCGCTTCAACGCCGGCGACCATATCGGCGCCTTGCGCGAAAGCACGCAGGCCGAGACGCTGACCCGCGTCCTTTATCCGGCAGACGCCACGCCGGCCGGTCAGGAGTTGCGGCTGCGGCAGGAATATTTCTTCTCCGCCGCCTCGCTGCGCGACATCATCGACCGCCATTTGCACCAGTATCCGGACCTGCTGTCGCTCCCCGACAAGGCGGCGATCCAGTTGAACGACACCCATCCGGCCGTCGCCGTGGCCGAGTTGATGCGGCTCCTGGTCGATATCCATGACATCGAATTCGACACGGCCTGGGACATCGTCCGCCGCACCTTCTCCTACACCAACCACACGCTTCTTCCGGAGGCGCTGGAAAGCTGGCCGGTGCCGCTCTTCGAGCGCCTGCTGCCCCGGCACATGCAGCTCGTCTACGCCATCAACGCCAAGCTGCTCCTCGAAGCGCGGCGCGAGCAGGGCTTCAATGACGGGCAGATCAGCGCCATCTCGCTGATCGACGAGAACGGCGAGCGGCGCGTGCGCATGGGCAATCTCGCCTTCGTCGGATCGCATTCGGCGAACGGCGTCTCCGCGCTTCATACCGAACTGATGAAGCAGACGGTTTTCGCCGATCTGCACCGGCTCTTTCCGAACCGGATCAACAACAAGACGAACGGCATCACGCCGCGCCGCTGGCTGCAGCAATGCAATCCCGCCCTGTTCTCGCTGGCGAGGCGAACGGTCGGCGATCGGATTCTCGACGATGTCGAAGCCCTGTCGGAGCTCAACGATCACGCCGACGATCCGGCATTTCAGGAGGCCTTTGCCGAAATCAAGCGGGAAAACAAGGAGAGGCTGGTCAAGGTCGTCCGCGAGCGCATGGGGATCGGCCTCGACCCGTCGGCCCTGTTCGACATCCAGGTCAAGCGCATCCACGAATACAAGCGCCAGTTCCTGAATATCATCGAGACCGTGGCGCTTTACGACCAGATGCGCTCCCATCCGGAAAGGGACTGGGTGCCGCGCGTCAAGCTGCTGGCCGGCAAGGCGGCGCCGACCTATTACAACGCCAAGCTGATCATAAAGCTCGCCAACGACGTGGCCCGCACGGTCAACAACGACCCGTCGGTGCGCGGCCTGCTCAAGGTCGTCTTCATCCCGAACTACAATGTCAGCCTGGCAGAGGTCCTGGTGCCGGCGGCCGACCTTTCCGAGCAGATATCGACGGCGGGCATGGAGGCTTCCGGCACCGGCAACATGAAATTCGCGCTGAACGGCGCGCTCACCATCGGCACGCTCGACGGCGCCAATGTCGAGATCCGCGAGCATGTCGGGGCCGACAACATCATCATCTTCGGCCTGACCGCCGAAGAGGTCGCCGAGCGCCGCCGCAACGGCTATCACCCGCGCGAGGTGATCGAGCGGTCGCCCGAGCTTTCGCAGGCGCTGGCGGCGATCGCCTCCGGCGTCTTCTCGCCGGACGATCGCGATCGCTACGACGGCCTCGTGGGCGGCCTCTACGATCAGGACTGGTTCATGGTTGCGGCCGATTTCGACAGCTATGCGCACGCCCAGCGCGGCGTCGACGACCTCTGGCGCAGGCCGCGGGACTGGTACGCCAAGGCCGTCCGCAACACGGCGAACATGGGATGGTTTTCTTCGGACCGCACCATCCGTCAGTATGCAACGGAAATCTGGAAAGTGCCGTTATAGTTCGACAGAAGGCCTAGTTGAGGACAGGCTCTGAGTTCAGATTTGCGGTCGACCCCCACACCCCCCCCCCTGGCCGCGCCCCCACACCCCCCCGCCCCCCGGGGGGGGGAACGCCCCCCCCGCCGCCCCCCCAACCA
>JBQCFH010000436.1:0-3228 GCA_051959385.1 Rhizobiaceae bacterium
AGCGTGAAGCAGGCGCCGCGGTTCTGAAGGAAAACGCCGGAGCGTGGCGTCGCCACCTTCGAGCCGAAGGCGTGGTAGAGGGAATTGATGAAGGAGACGGCGCGCAGGTCGCGATCGACCACGGTGAGATAGACGGTGTCGGCATCCGCCATTTCCGGGACGGCGACGGCCGGGTTGCGGCGTGCCGGATCGACCTGCGAAGCGAGCGCCCGCGTGAATTGGCGGGAGAGCAGCCGGTCCACTTCGGCGGCCTGCATCGCCGGGTCTGCGACGTAGCGATCGCGAACCGCATAGGCGAGGCGGCCGGCCTCGATCTCCATGTGCCAGCGCTCGACGCTGTCCGGCGGCAGCGCGCCGATGTCCAACTCCGCAATGAGGTTGAGCAGGATCAAGGCGGTGACGCCCTGGCCGTTCGGCGGCAGTTCGAAGACGTCGTGGCCGGCGTAGCGGGTCGAGATCGGCTCGATCCAGTCGGCGGTCACGCCGGCAAGGTCTTCCTCGGAGAGGAAGCCGCCCTTTGCCTGCACGGTCGCGGCGATCTCCGCGGCGATCTCGCCCTCGTAAAAACCCTGCGCGCCATTTGCCGCGACTTTTCTCAGCGTCGCTGCAAGCGCGGGCAAGCGATGGCGCGATCCGACGGCCGGCGCCTTTCCGTCGACCAGGCAATGCAGGCTCGCGCCTTCGTCGCCAGCGAGATCGGGGGCATAAAGCGCCCAGTCGCGCGCCACGCGCGGATGGACGGCAAAGCCGTCCTCGGCGTAGCGGATCGCGTCGGCGAAGAGCCGATCGAAGCCGAGTGTGCCGAAACGGTCGAGCAACGTCTCCCAGGCCTTCAGCGCGCCGGGCGCAGTGACCGAGTGGACGCCCGAGAGCGGGACCGCCGGGAAGCGGGCGCGGTACCATTCGCCGGTAGCGAGCGCCGGCGCACGGCCGGAGCCATTCAGGCCATGCAGCGAGCCGTCCGGCTCGGCCAAGATGACGAAGCAGTCGCCGCCGATGCCGGTCATGTGCGGCTCGACCACGCAAAGCGTGGCGGATGCGGCGATCGCGGCGTCCACCGCGTTGCCGCCCTCCTTCAGCACGGAGAGCGCCGTCGCGGTGGCGAGCGGGTGCGAGGTCGCGGCCATGCCGTTCTCGGCATAGACCGGCGAGCGGCCGGGCAGATCGAATGCGCGCAAAAGCCTTCTCCGGATGATCTCAGGCCATCGTGTCAGTTCAGGTTGACGTCGCGGCCCGCCGAGCGGATCGAGACCGTGAACCCGGCTAGGACGTCGACCAGCGAGATGACCATGATGGTGAAGAAGACGGAATGCTCCGCGCCGGGCACGAGAAGGAACTCGATCAGGAAGGCGATGAAGAGCACGGTCGAAAGGATGTGATCGACGATCGAGGCGTTGGAGGTGCCGGTCGATTTGACGATCTCCACGAAAAGCAATGCGAGCGCGATGAGGACAAGAATATCGCCGAGCGTCATCGTCCACACGCCGCCCGAAAGCATCGTGGCGGAGAAGATCTCGTCGCGCCATGGATCGGAGGCGCTGCCGAAAACCCCGATCAGCGCGAGATTATAGAGAATGAAGGGGACGATCAGGAGTGGTATCTGTCGCAACGCGGCGACCTCCGGCTATTGGTCAGGTCCTGTAGAAATCCAACGGCGGTTGTCGTCAAGCATTTTGGCGCCCGAACGCAAAAAGACCGGCGCGAAGCCGGTCCTTTTTCCAGAAAAGATGGATCGAAAGCCCGATCAGCTTTCCTTGGGCTGCAGGACCTGCCGGCCGCGATACATGCCGGTCTTCAGGTCGATATGGTGGGGCCGGCGCATCTCGCCCGAGTTCTTGTCCTCGACATAGGTGGGCGCCTTCAGCGCATCCGCCGAGCGGCGCATGCCGCGCTTCGACGGGGAGGTCTTTCGTTTCGGTACGGCCATCGTCTTGCTCCGCTTGTCGTAAAAGCCCCGCCCGCGCCCTTGCCGAAGGACGCCGGAAGCGTGGCCTTAAAATGAAAGTCGCGTGCCTATACACGGCCGGCGCCGTTTTGGCCAGCGTTCGAGGCAAAAAAAGTGCTGCCGACCGGGCCGGCTCACTCCAGGCATTTGACATAGTCGCCCGAACGGGCGGTGCGGCGCAGGATGAGGGAGGCGAGACGACGCAGGCCGAGATCGGGATGGGCGGGATGCCGATGCTCCGGATTGGGAAGCGTGACGGCGAGGAGAGCGCCCTGGCGCGCGGTGAGATCGGCGGCCGAGCGCTTGAAATGGTATTGCGCGGCGGCCTCGGCGCCGTAGACGCCCGGCCCCCATTCGACGATGTTCAGGTAGATTTCCATGATGCGCCGCTTGGAGAGGATGGCGTCGAAATAGAGCGCCAGCGGCGCCTCGAGCGCCTTGCGGATGAACGACCGGCCCTGCCAGAGGAACAGGTTCTTCACCGACTGCATGGTGATCGTGGAGGCGCCGCGCGTCTCCTCCCCGGCCAGCGCATCGTCGATCACGCTGTTCAGTTCGCCCCAGTCGATGCCGTGATGGTTGCAGAACTGGCCATCCTCGGACATCAGCACGGCATATTTCAGATGCGGCGAGATCTCGTCCAGCGAGACCCAGCGCCGATCGTAGCTCTTGCCGGTGAGGAGGTCCTTCAGCATCAGGGTGGAGATCGGATGCACGCCGGGAATGGCGTAGACGAAGGTCAGGCAGGCGGGGATCGCGGCGATGACCAGCAGAGCGATGACGAGCCGCCGAAGCCATTTCCAAAGGCCGCTCGATGTGCGTCCGTGCCGGCGGCGCGTCCATAGTCGAGAGACTGCCATGCGCGGCATCGCTTTCCGCTTCGATTGGCTGGTGGATTTCTTCGGCGATCCCACCCGACATAAAGGCCAAACGCGTGGCATGCAACGGCGAGGGCCTGAACCCCGCCTTGACCTCGGCATGAATTGCCGTCATCGCTCGGCCTAATGAAAGCGATTTCGGAAATTCCGTTCGAGGCTTTGCTGGGGGAACGCGCGGCGGAAATCGAGCTTTTGCTCGAGCGGCTGCTCGACGACAGGACCCGTCCGGGCGAGATCATGCGGCCGCGAAGGCTTCTCGAGGCAATCCGGTACGGCGCGCTCGACGGAGGAAAAAGGCTCCGGCCCTTTCTCGTCATGGAGAGTGCTGCGCTTTTCTCGGCGGACGGCGAGGCGGCATCGCGCGTCGGCGCGGCGCTCGAATGCATCCACTGCTATTCGCTGATC
>JBQCFH010000437.1:0-4080 GCA_051959385.1 Rhizobiaceae bacterium
GGATGATGCCGGCTGGCTCGAGGCGGTGAAGGGCTGCGAATATGTGCTCCATGTCGCCTCGCCCTTCCCGCCGCGCGCGCCGAAGAACGATGACGAGCTGATCGTGCCGGCTAGGCAGGGCGCGCTGCGCGTGCTGCGCGCGGCCCGCGCGGCCGGGGTCAGGCGCGTCGTACTCACCTCCTCCTTCGCGGCGATCGGCTACGGGCACCCGGCCACCAAGACGCATTTCGACGAAAGCGACTGGACGACCCCCGACACGCCCGGCGTCCCCGCCTATCCGAAGTCGAAGACGCTCGCCGAGCGCGCCGCCTGGGACTTCGTCGAGCGCGAGGGCGACGGGCTCGAACTCTCGGTCGTCAACCCGACGGCCGTGTTCGGCCCGATCCTCGGGCCGGATTTCTCGACCTCGATCATGCTTATCCAGCGCCTGACGAACGGCGCCGTCCCTGGCCTGCCGAAGCTCCGCTTCGGCGTCGTCGATGTGCGCGATGTGGCCGACCTGCACATTCGCACCATGACGAACCCGGCGGCGAAGGGCGAGCGTTTCATCGCCGTCGGCGACGGCTTCAAATCGATCCGCGAGATGGCGCTCATTCTGAAAGGGCGCATGGGAAGCGCCGCCGCCCGCGTGCCGACGCGGCAACTGCCCGACTGGCTCGTGCGGCTGGCGGCGCTGTGGAATCCCGGCGTTCGCGCCATCGCAAGCGAGCTCGGCAAGACGAAGAATGCCGGCCACGACAAGGCGGCGCGCCTGCTCGGCTGGTCGCCGCGCCCGGATGCGGATGCGATCGTCGCAACCGCCGAAAGCCTGGCGCGTTTCGGCTTGCTCAAGGACAGGACGAAAAGCGCGGCCTGACGCGTGCAGGTCGGCCCTCGACCAAGGCCGCCGGCTATATGGAAGCTACCCCCTCTCCGGTTCGCTTCGCGAACCACCTCTCCTCCCCTTCGTGAGGGAGAGGACGAGCGCCAGCTCGGCTCTCGTCCTCGCCCCCTTCATGGGCGAGGTGGTTCGCGCAGCGAACCGGAAAGGGGATAAACAGCATGGACGAATGCCGCCTCGCGGGATGGCGTCCGTATCCGGTTTCGCGTAGTCCGATTCGAGACCCGCTTTGCCCGGACGCAGGGCGGGTCGTGAAGGATCATCACATGGAAGACAAACCGAGCCCTCAGCGCCGCCCCCACGACCTGACCGGCGGGCCGATCGCGCGCACCTTGCTGCTGTTCGCCCTGCCGGTGCTCGGCTCGAACGTGCTGCAGTCGCTGAACGGGTCGATCAACGCCGTCTGGGTCGGCCGCTTCCTCGGCGAATCGGCGCTTACGGCGACCTCCAACGCCAACCTCGTGCTCTTCCTGCTGCTCGGCACCGTCTTCGGCATCGGCATGGCGGCGACCATCCTGGTGGCGCAGGCGGTCGGCGCGCGCGACCTGCCGCAGGCGCGCCGCATCGTCGGCACCAGCGCCAGCTTCTTCTTCGCCGTCTCGGCCGTGTTCGCCATATGCGGCTGGATCTGGGTCGACGCGATCCTGAACCTGCTCGGCACGCCGCCCGACGCGCTGCCGCTCGCCCACGCCTATCTGCGCATCATCTTCGTCGCCGTACCGGCGATGAACCTGCTCACTTTCGTCATGACCGTCCTGCGCGGCGCGGGCGATTCGCGAACGCCCTTCTTCTTCATGGCTTTGGCGGTCATTCTCGACATCGTGCTGAATCCGTTCCTCATTCGCGGTATTGGACCCTTCCCCGAGCTCGGCATCGCCGGCTCCGCCACCTCGACCCTGGTCGGCCAGACGGTGAGCGTGATCGCAATCATCGTCCTGCTCTACGCGCGCAAGCACCCGCTGCGACTCGCCGGCGCCGACCTGGCGCTGCTGCGCCCCTCCCCCCGGCTTCTGCGCGTCGTCGTCTTCAAGGGCGTCCCGATGGGATTGCAGATGATCGTCATCTCCGTCGCCGCGCTGGTCCTGATGGGTCTCGTGAACGCCTACGGCTCGCGCGTCGCGGCCGCTTACGGCATCGCCGCCCAGCTCTGGACCTATATCCAGATGCCGGCGCTCGCGATCGGCGCGGCGGTGTCGTCCATGGCGGCGCAGAACGTCGGCGCGCAGCGCTGGGACCGGATCGACCGTATCACCGGCGCCGGCGTCGGCTTCAACCTGCTCCTGACCGGGGTGCTGGTGGCACTGCTGTTCCTCTTCGACCGGCCGGTGCTCGGCCTTTTCCTGACCGGCGACGCCGCCGCGATCGACATCGCCGTCCATATCAACAACGTCGTCTCGTGGTCCTTCGTGCTCTTCGGCGTGACCATCGTGCTCTTCGCCACCGTCCGCGCCACCGGCGCGGTGATGCCGCCGCTGGTCATCCTGATCGTCGCCGTCCTGCTGGTGCGCACCGGCTTCGCCTACACGCTGCGCGGCGCCTTCGGCCAGGAAGCGCTGTGGTGGAGCTTTCCGGTCGGCTCGGTCGTCTCGCTCGCGCTCGCGATCGGCTATTATCGCTTCGGCGGCTGGCGCAGCCTGCACATGATCGAACAGGACCGCCCCGCCACCGGCCTGCCGCCGGACACCGGCCTTGGCATCCCGCGCCAGCGGGCGTTCATCGAGCCGGAGGGGTAGGACTTTGCCGGGCGTTCACCGCCCCGGCCGACCCGTCTTCTTCGAGCGGCGGCCACGCTGGCGCTCGTCGGCAGGGTCCTCGTAGGAGCCGCGCCCGATCGCCTCGCGGCGGATAGGCTGGGCTCCGTCACCCCTCACCAGCTTCGCCGAACCGCTCGGCTTCGCCTCACGGGGCGAACTACTCTCTCCCGCAAGGGGAGAGGAAGATCTAGAGGGCTTCACCCCCTCCACCGGCTTCTCCGTGCGCCGCACGGTCATTTCGTCGAGCGTGTTCTTGCGGAACAGTGAGCGGCCGCGCTCATGCTCCGGAATGCCGAAATCGGAGCCGTGCGCCTCGCGCGCCGATTGCTTCTTGAACAGCGAACGCGGGATCGCCCCTGCCGGCTCGGCATGGTCGCTGCTGGTGCCCATCTGGTCGAGGTCGGGCTTGGCGAAGAGCGAGCCGCCGCGTGATCTCCCCCCTTGCGGGGGAGATGCCCCGGCAGGGGCAGAGGGGGGCAAGGTCGAGAGCGAGCGATCGTGATTGGCCGTTCGCGAAGCTCGCGAGGTCGGCGGGACAGCACCCCCCTCTGTCCTGCCGGACATCTCCCCCGCAAGGGGGGAGATCGCGCTTTCATCGCGGCCTTCGCCTACAACTCCATGCCTCGCCCTGCCCTTGTTATGCCTTCCCTTTTCCCGCCCGCTCGCCGGGCTTTCGCGCTCCACCTCGCGCGCCAGCGGGTCGTCGGAAATCTCCAGTTCCGCCTCGCGCAGCCGCTTGATCTCGTCGCGCAGGCGCGCGGCGCGCTCGAAGTCGAGATCCGCCGCGGCGTCGCGCATCTGCTTCTCCAGCGCCTCCAGATGCGTCTTGAGATTGTTGCCGATCAGCGCCCCCTCGTTCTCGGCGAAGCCCTTGATGTCGGCGCGGACGTGGTCCTTCTCGTAGACGGAATCCAAAATGTCGGCGATGCGCGACTTCACGCTCTCGGGCGTAATGCCGTGCTCGGCGTTCCAGGCCGCCTGCTTGTCGCGCCGGCGCTGGGTCTCGGCCATGGCGCGCTCCATCGAGCCGGTGATCTGGTCGGCGTAGAGGATGACCTTGCCGTCGACGTTGCGCGCAGCGCGGCCGATCGTCTGGATCAGCGAGGTCTCGGAACGCAGGAAGCCTTCCTTGTCGGCGTCGAGGATCGCGACGAAACCGCATTCGGGGATGTCGAGCCCCTCGCGCAGCAGGTTGATGCCGACCAGCACGTCAAAGGCGCCGAGCCGGAGGTCGCGGATGATCTCGATGCGCTCCAGCGTCTCCACGTCGGAATGCATATAGCGCACCCGGATGCCGTTCTCGTGCAGATATTCGGTGAGGTCCTCGGCCATGCGCTTGGTCAGCACCGTCACCAGCGTGCGATAGCCCTTCTTCGTCGTCTCGCGGATTTCGCCGACGACATCGTCCACCTGCGTCTTGGCCGGGCGCACCTCGACCGGCGGATC
>JBQCFH010000438.1:0-6196 GCA_051959385.1 Rhizobiaceae bacterium
ACCGAGACGCCGCCCATCGCCATGTCGAACTTGTCGGCCTTGAAGTCCTTCATCAGGTTCGGCCAGGAGGTCGGCACGATCTCAAGCTTCACCCCGAGCGCCTTGGCGAGACTATTCGCCTGGTCGATGTCGAAGCCGGAGAAATCGCCGGTCGACGGATCCTTGAAGGTGAACGGCTTGTAGTCGCCGGTGGAGCCCACCTTCAACACGCCCGCCGCAAGGATGGCGTCGAGGCGCGACTGAGGCGCCGCGTCTTCCGCACGGGCAATCGGCATGAGGGCGAGCAGCGCGATCGCGCCGGCGAAAATGGAACGCAGCATGGAGTCCTCCGAGAATGCGCTTGCGAATGGCCCATGTCAGCATGGCAGGCAGGGAACTGGCAACCTGCCGGCGTTGGGCCAGGCCCAGCGGACCGCCAAGGATCCGGCCGCGCGCAACATGGTTTACGGCCGAGTGTGGAAATTAACCATTTGCCAAACGAGCGCGATCACAAACTCCGTGAGCACGTTGTCCGGCGACGTGAAAGAATTAGGTTCCGCGTCGTTCTCTGTGCAATGTTTTCGCTGTTGGAGGGAGGAGGTTCCATGTCGCTTGTTCATATGGGCGTGGCGCTTGGTCTCTCCGCGGGGGCGGCGTTGCTGGTCACCGGCGCAGCGATGAGGCCGATCGACCCCGGCATGGCGGCGTCCTGCGCGACCGGCGCGGCATCATGCGCTCGGGCCGATGACGTGCTGACCGCCGGCAGCGCGCCCGGAGGTTCGAGCCTTCGCCTGGACAGCGACCAACCGGACCACGACCGCCGCTTCTACCGGTTGAGAGGGCCGTATTCGGACTGCCATCGCGACGTGCGCAGGCACTACGTGCCCGGCTACGGCGTCATCTCGCATCTCCATGTCGGGCCCGACTGCAAGTTTCGGAAAGCCTACAAGAGCGGCAGCGGCTGAACGCCGTCATCCGAGCGCCGGCCGTACGGCCGGGACTATTCCAATCGTCTCCACGGAACCGCGCCGCACCACCTGCAGCGGAACGGCGCGGCCGATCCGCTCCGCGTCGAGCAGGCGAATCAGGTCGTCTATGCCGGCGACCGCAACGCCATCCACCGCAGCCACGATGTCGCCGGACACGAGCCCGGCGGCCGCGGCGGGCCCGCCGGGCTCGACCGTGCGCAGGCGCACCGCCGTCGCGCTCGCCACGCCGGCGGCAAGCGCGGCGCGGCGGGGCAGGGCGACCGTGTCGGCGGAAACGCCGATATAGGCGCGGCGCACGCGGCCGTGCCGCACGATCTCGGCGACCACGTAGCGCGCGGTGTTGGCCGCGACCGCAAAGGCGATGCCCTGCGCGCCCCGGATCACGGCGGTGTTGATGCCGATCACCTCGCCTGCGGTCGAGACCAGCGGCCCGCCGGAATTGCCCGGATTGAGCGCCGCGTCGGTCTGGATGACGTCGTCGATCAGGCGTCCGGTCTCGGAACGCATGGAGCGGCCGAGCGCCGAGACGACGCCGGCGGTGACGGTCCATTCGAAGCCGAGCGGGTTGCCGATGGCGATCGCGATCTGACCGCGCCTCAGCCGCTTGCTGTCGCCGAGGGTTGCGGTTGCGGCGAAATTCGTGTCGGCGCGGACGAGCGCCAGATCCGTGTCCGGATCGCGTCCCAGCACCCGCGCTTCCGCCGTGCCGCCTTCCGGCACGCTGACGCGGACCTTGGCGGCGGCGCCGACGACGTGGCTGTTGGTAACGATCAGGCCGTCGGAGGAGATCACGACGCCGGAGCCCAGACCGCCTCTGCGCCCGGCCAGGCTCTCGATGCGGCAGACGGCGGGGCCGACCCGGTCGACGGCGCCCGCGACCGACAGCGAATAGGCGTCGAGCAGGGCAGGATCGTTTCCGGCGCCGTTCAATTCACTTGAGAAATCTTCCGCAACTTCAACCACGGCCGTCTCCATTTCCGACGCGAAACATCGTCCCCATATGAGTGAGCGGAAATATGAGAGCGGGCGGGCCGCGCCGCGACCTGCCCGCTTGGCCAGTCCATCGGAACCTAGCCGCCTGGCGAGTTGGAAGCGTCGCCGAAAGGGCGGACATTCGGGACACGGTAAAGCCAGAGGAAATTCCCATGTCCCTACTCTCCGATCTTTCCAAGGACGTCGCCGACCTCGCCGAAACGGCCTCGGCGGCCGTCGCCAGCATCTTCGTGCCGCGCCGCTGGCCGGCAAGCGCCGTCCATTGGCGCGACGGCCTCTATGTCACCGCCGAGGAGGCAATCGACGGCGATGAGGAGGTCGGCATCCTTCTTCCCTCGAAGGAGCGCCTGTCGGGCGAACTCGTCGGGCGCGACGCATCGACCGGCCTGGCGCTGATCCGCGCAGGCAAGGAACCGGCGGCGACGCTGAAATCCGCAGCGCCGGTGCGCGCCGGCAGCCTCGCCGTCGCGGTCGGGCGCAGCGAGGAGGATGTGCTTGCCGGGTTCGGCACGGTTTCCGAAGCCGGCCCGGCCTGGCGCAGCATGCGCGGCGGCAGGATCGACCGCCGCATCCGCCTTGGCATGGCGCTCGACGGCCGCTTCGAGGGCGGCGCGGCGCTGGACGCGGAAGGCGGGCTGATCGGCATCGTGCTCTTCGGGCCGCGCCGGCGACCGCTGGTGATCCCGGCGGAGACGATGGAGCGGACGGCGACGGCGCTCGCGGAAAAGGGCTTCGTGCCGCGCGGCTATCTCGGCGCTGGGCTGCACCCGTTGCGCAATCACGGCCAGACGGGTGCGATCGTCATGAGCATCGACGAGGAGGGTCCGTGCAAGGCCGCCGGGCTCCTCGTCGGCGACATCGTCACTGCCTGGAACGGCGAGGAGATTGCCGGTGTGCGCGACCTTCTGCGCCGGCTCGGGCCCGACAGCGTCGGCACGACGGTGACGCTCGGCATCGTGCGCGCCGGCGAGGCGGCGAGCGTCGATGTCGCCATCGCGGCTCGGCCGTCGAGATAGGTTTCGCGACGTGGCAGGTGGACACCCGACCGTCATGATCGCCTTCGCCGACCGCGCGCATGGCAAGGAACTCGCCCTGGCGCTGGCGGAGGAGCATGGCCTATCCGCCGCCACCCCGACGGATCTCGACGGGGCGAGTCCGGCGGACGTGGCGGTGACGGACGGCGCGCCCTTCGATGCGACGACGCCCTGGCTGGCGCTGGGCGGCGCCGCAGAGGTGGAAGGCGTCGAGGGCCATCAGCGACCGCCTGCCGGCGTCCTGCCGGCCGATGCCGATCCGGAGACGATCGCGGCGGCGGTCCGGCTGGTCGCGGCGGGCTACCGGCTGGTCCATGCCGCGGGAGAGACGGGAAACGGGCATCACGAGCATCTTCCGGCAACCCACCAGCCGCTCACCCCGCGCGAAAGCGAGGTGCTGGCGCTGCTCGCCAACGGCGCGTCGAACAAGCATATCGCCCGTGCGCTCGATATCTCGGTGCATACGGCGAAATTCCACGTCGCGGCGCTGCTCGCCAAGCTTCGGGCGCGCAACCGCACCGATGCCATCGCGATCGCCATGCGGGAGGGGCTGCTGCTGGTGTAGGTGTTTGTTGCTTCATCCGGCCCGTTGCACCACGGCGACGCGCATCTGCGTCCTCAGCCTGAAGCCGATCTGTTCGTAAAGCCTTATGGCGGCCGTGTTGGTTGCGTAGGCGTGGAGGTAGGGCGTCTCGCCCCGCGCGGAGATGCGGCCGGCGACGAAGAGCGAAAGCAGCCGGGCAAGGCCGCGCCCGCGGAAGTGCGGATGCACGCAGACGCCGCTCAACTCGGTGAAGCCGGTCTGCTTCATGCGCTCACCGGCCATCGCCGCCAGCCGGCCGTCGATGCGGATGCCGAAGAACTCGCCGAGGTCCATTGCGCGAAGCGTGAAGGGTCCGGGCTTCGTCGACGTCGCCAGTTCCAGCATCTCCGCCGCGTCGGCCGCCCCAAGGCGGCGGGTGCGCTGGTCGGATACCTTTTCGAGCGGCCCTTCCGCCAGCATCTGCACGCCAGCGGCCGTCACCGTGGCGGCGAGGCCGGTCGGCAGGACGATCGGATCGGCCTGGATCATGAAGATCGTGTCGCCGGGGGCGACGAGGCCGGCGAGGGCGGTCAGGCTTTCCGGCCTGTCGTCCGCCGTCGCGGCGAAAGGCACGATTTCGGCCGGGTAGCGGCGGGCGAGCGCGCCGCCTTCGGCAAGCGCCGCATGGCGCGATGTCAACGCGCTCCAGACCGGGCGGTCGAGAAGATGTTTCAAGATCTTGCCCCTTCGGTTTTCGGAACGCGTCGATAAAGCGGCCGTTCGGCGAGGCCGTCTTCCATCGCCGCAAGCTGATCCAGCAGGGGACCGTCGAGGTTGGCGCACAGGTCGGCCACCGCGCGCTCGACGCGCGGCCACACGGTGGCCTTTGCCTTGTCGACCAGCGCCTGTCCCGCCTTGGTCAGCGAGACGATGCGCCGGCGCTGATCGTCCGTCGCGGAGCGGGATCGCACGAGGCCGAGTTCGGTCATCTGGCCGACGCTGCGCGTGGCGCCGGGCTGGGTCACGCCAACTGCCGCGGCGAGCTCGCCGATTGCGAGCGGACCCAACCGGTCGAGCGCGGCGAGGAAAGGATGGTGGCTCGACTGCAGCGGCTGGTCGAACTCGTCAAGGATGCGCTGCGTATCGGCCTGGAGCCTTTCGCCGATGCGGCGGAAGCGGCTGCCGAGCGCCATGTAGCCGAGCGAGCGGACGATGTCCTCAGTCATCAGAAACTCGCGAGCGAAATGATAGCACGTTATATAACGCATAATGCAACTGCACAATGGGCTATCGCTGGAGGAACGAAGGATACTGCGTTCCGTCGTGGACCGAGCGGCTATTCCGCCGCTTGGCGGCCGTGCAGGTCGCCGCCCGCGCGGGCGCGCACGGCCTCGCCGAAAGCCTCGAACAGGGCGCGGTTGATGGGGTTGGCGGCCGGATCGTATTCCGCATGCCACTGGACGCCGAGCGCGAAGCCCGGCGCGCCCTCGATGCGGATCGCCTCGATCGTGCCGTCCTCGGCGACGCCTTCCGCGATTACCCGATCGCCGAGCTCGAGCACGCCCTGGCCGTGCAGCGAGTTCACCTTGATCGTGTCGCGTCCGAAGAGCCGGGCGAAAACGCCGCCCGGCGTCAGCCGCACCTCGTGCCGGTCGGCGAAGACGACCGTCGGGTCCGGGTGGATCTCGCCGTTCTCCAGCCGTGGCATGCGGTGGTTCATGCGGCCGGGCAGTTCGCGAATCTCGGGATGCAGCGAGCCTCCAAAAGCGACGTTCATTTCCTGAAAGCCGCGGCAGATGCCGAAGAGCGGCACCCCGCGCTCGACGCAGGCCGTGATCAGCGGCAGCGCCAGCGCATCGCGCGCCTCGTCATAGGGCTCGTGCTTGGCGCTCGGTTCGGTGTTGAAACGGGTCGGGTGGACGTTCGCCCGCGCCCCGGTGAGCATGATGCCATCGACCGTGTCGAGCAGGTCGGGAATATGCGTGATCCCGGGATGGCCGGCGAAGATGAGCGGCAGCGCGCCCGCAACCTCAGCCACGGCATGAAGATTGCGCTCGCCGGCCATCTGCACGCTGAAACGGTTCTCCACCACATGCGTGTTGCCGATAACGCCGATCACAGGTCTTTTCATCGTCGCTCCTTCGGCCCGTGCTTGCCTGCAGGATTCGGGCCGGCGGGGAGAGAGGTCGCGAATCGACGATCGCAAGACCAACCCCCTGGTTTTGCGGGGATACTCCCGCGAGGGCCGTCGAACAAGGGGCGCAGCAATGGCAACAAGAGACGGCACCACGCCACGGTCGCCTTCGAAGGGGCATGCCCTACATTCCTGTCACATTGCCGCTCTACCGAAGGGCGGCTGCAAGAGACGAGGGGGTGATTCGATGAAAATCGCGGTTCTGGGCGGCGACGGTTTCGTCGGATGGCCAACCTCGCTCCACCTTTCGGCGCGCGGCCACGAGATCCACATCATCGACAATCTTTCGCGGCGTTGGATCGATACCGAACTCGGCGTGCAGTCGCTGACGCCGATGGATTCCATCCAGGAGCGCACGCGCATCTGGCATCTGGAGACCGGCCGGCGCATCCGTTTTCACCTGATCGACCTTGCCCGCGATTACGAGGTGCTGAAGCGCTGGCTTGGGGAGAATCGGCCCGACGCAGTCATCCATTTTGCGGAG
>JBQCFH010000439.1:0-14323 GCA_051959385.1 Rhizobiaceae bacterium
GCCTTCTGCCATTTGGGCTCGGAAGCGCGCGGATTGTATCGTTCGGTTGCCATGGCAAGGTTTTCGCTTAAAAGGCGGGGCTGCGAGCGGCAGCCGGCAAGTGGAAACGCGGCGGCGACCTTCACCATGCTTTGCGCGAAGCGTCAACACCGCAAGTCCGCACAGGTCACCGGGCGCGCGGCGGAAACGGCAGGAAGAGATGAGCGACGCAGTCGCCCGGCTGAGGGCGGTAAGGGAGAAGATCGCGGCGGCCGAAGCCGGCGCCGGCCGGGTGGCCGGTGCGGTGACGCTCGTCGCCGTCTCCAAGACCTTTCCCGCCGAAGCGATCCGTCCGGTGATCGAGGCCGGCCAGCGCGTGTTCGGAGAGAACCGCGTCCAGGAGGCGCAGGCGAAATGGCCCGGCATGAAATCGGACTGGCCGGATATCGAACTGCACCTGATCGGACCGCTGCAATCGAACAAGGCAAGGGAAACGGTGGCGCTGTTCGACGTGATCGAAACCGTCGACCGCGAGAAGATCGCCGCGGCGCTGGCGGCGGAGACGAAGAGACAGGGCCGGACGCCTGGATTTTACGTGCAGGTGAACACCGGCTCGGAGCCGCAGAAGGCCGGCATCGACCCACGCGAGGCGGTCGCCTTCGTCCAGCGCTGCCGTGAGGTGCATGGGCTCGCTATCGAGGGGCTGATGTGCATTCCGCCGATCGACGAAAACCCCGGGCCGCATTTCGCGTTGCTCGAGAAACTGGCGCGCGAAGCCGGCGTGGCGAAACTGTCGATGGGCATGTCAGCCGACTACGAGACGGCGATCGGCTTCGGCGCGACGAGCGTGCGGGTGGGAAGTGCGATTTTCGGCGCGCGGTAGGCGTGCGTCTTTCTTGCACACGTCCTCTGTTTTCCTCGCGCAGGTACGCCGTTTGCCTAGTCTAGCCAGGAGAATGCCATGAACTGGCATCTGCAGGACGCGAAGAATAGTTTTTCCAAGGTGGTCCAGAAGGCGCGCACGGAAGGTCCGCAGACGGTGACGGTACGCGGCAAACCGGCGACCGTTGTTCTGTCGGCGGAGGAATACGAGCGGCTTGCCGGCAAGAAAACGTCCTTTGTCGAGCATCTGCTTGCCAGGCCCGAGCTTGACGACGACATCTGGGAAGAAGTCCTGAAGCGGCCAAAGGACGATAGGCGCAATATCGACCTGTGATGTATCTGCTCGATACGAACGTCATTTTGGCCGGACACAAAGGCCAGGAGCCGGCCTCGCCGTTGTCAATCCTTGGGACGTCTGACCGCTTCAGTGCAGCAGCAATTCGCCCTTGACGTTGCGCCATTCGTTCGGGGCGATCAGCCGGCGATGCGTGTAGCAGACCGAATACAGCGGCCCGTCGAGCTTCTCCTTCCAGAAATCGAGGAACCTGAAGAGCACCGGGAAGTCCGGCGCGATGTCGTATTCCTGCCAGACATAGGTCTGCAGGAAATGCGGATGGTCAGGCATGTGATAGAGGATCTCGGCCGTGGTGAGGCCGTATCCCTTGAGCATCAGTTCCATCTCCGGCGTGGCGTGCATCTCTCGCTCCCCGCGTCTGGTGATCTCCTCCCGACGGGATAATGCGGCAAGCGTGGTTAACGATCCATTCGAACGAATGGCCGATGCAATTTTTCCACAACGGAATCAGGAAGTTGGCAGCATGCACCCAAGAGTGCTGCCGAAACGGGCAGCGGCGGGGCTGGCGGGCGCGGGCGGAACGGCCCGAACCGAATGTCTAATGTTGTGGCCTTTTGCCGAATGTTAATAGAATGCGCCGAACGGCGACCCGGCTCTATCGAGCGTCGAAAGGCAACTGGAGGAAACAAATGTCCGATGTCCATGTCCACCGCGTCCAGCCGGCCTGGAAGAAGCGCGCTTTGATCGACAACGCGACCTACCAGAAATGGTATGCCGACAGCGTGAAGAACCCGGACCGCTTCTGGGGCAAGCATGGCAAGCGCATCGACTGGTTCAAGCCCTACACCAAGGTCAAGAACGCCACGTTCAAGGGCAAGGTTTCGATCAAGTGGTTCGAGGACGGGCTGACAAACGTTTCCTATAATTGCATCGACCGGCACCTGAAAAAGCGCGGCAACCAGATCGCTATCCTCTGGGAAGGCGACAATCCCTATGACGACAAGAAGATCACCTACAACGAGCTTTACGAGCAGGTCTGCCGCTACGCCAACGTGCTGAAGAAGCACGGCGTCAAGAAGGGAGACCGCGTAACCATCTACATGCCCATGATCGTGGAGGCGGCCTATGCGATGTTCGCCTGCACGCGCATCGGCGCGATCCATTCGGTGGTGTTCGGCGGCTTCTCGCCAGATTCGCTTTCCGGCCGCATCGTCGATTGCGACTCCGATGTGCTCATCACCGCCGACGAGGGCCTGCGCGGCGGCCGGCCCATTCCGCTCAAGGAGAACGCCGACCGCGCGATCGAGATCGCGGCCAAGGCCGGCACAAAGGTGCGCAAGGTCCTGGTTGTACGCCGTACCGGCGGCAAGATCGGCTGGACCGAAGGCCGCGATTTCTGGCTGCACCAGGAAGCGGCCTCGGTGAAGCCCGACTGCAAGCCGGAGAAGATGAAGGCGGAGGATCCGCTGTTCATCCTCTATACTTCCGGCTCGACCGGCAAGCCAAAGGGCGTGCTGCATACGACCGGCGGCTATCTCGTCTGGACGTCGATGACGCACGAGTACGTCTTCGATTACCATGACGGCGACATCTATTGGTGCACGGCGGATGTCGGCTGGGTCACGGGCCACAGTTACATCCTCTACGGCCCGCTCGCCAACGGCGCCACCACGCTGATGTTCGAGGGCGTACCGAACTATCCCACCCCGTCGCGCTTCTGGGAGGTGGTCGACAAGTACCAGGTCAACATCTTCTACACCGCGCCGACCGCGATCCGCGCGCTGATGGGCGCCGGCGACGAGTGGGTCAAGAAGTCGTCGCGCAAGTCGCTGCGCGTGCTGGGCTCGGTCGGCGAGCCGATCAATCCGGAAGCCTGGGAGTGGTATTTCAATGTCGTCGGCGAGAAGAAATGCCCCGTGGTCGATACGTGGTGGCAGACCGAGACCGGCGGCATCCTGATCGCGCCCCTGCCGGGAGCCATCGACCTCAAGGCCGGCTCGGCCACGCGGCCCTTTTTCGGCGTGCAGCCGGAGATCGTCGATGGCGACGGCAAACCGATCGAGGGCGCCGGCAGCGGCAACCTCTGCATCGCCGATTCATGGCCCGGGCAGATGCGCACCGTCTATGGCGATCACGACCGCTTCGTGCAGACCTATTTCTCCACCTACAAGGGCAAGTATTTCACCGGCGACGGCTGCCGCCGCGACGAGGACGGCTATTACTGGATCACCGGCCGCGTCGACGACGTGATCAACGTCTCAGGCCACCGCATGGGCACGGCCGAGGTGGAATCGGCGCTGGTCTCTCACGAGAAGGTGTCGGAGGCCGCCGTCGTCGGCTATCCGCACGACATCAAGGGGCAGGGCATCTACTGCTACGTGACCCTCAATGCAGGCGAGGTCGGCTCGGAGGAATTGCGCAAGGAACTGGTGGCGCATGTGCGCAAGGAGATCGGCGCGATCGCCACGCCGGACAAGATCCAGTTCGCGCCGGCGCTGCCGAAGACCCGCTCGGCCAAGATCATGCGCCGCATCCTGCGCAAGATCGCCGAGGACGATTTCGGCTCGCTCGGCGACACTTCGACGCTCGCCGACCCGACCGTGGTCGACGACCTCATCGCCAACCGGCAGAATAGGAAGAAATAACGCCCACTTGCATCGAGCGGGATCAGACTCCACATTGGGCGCGTGTCCAACCAATCGAAAGGAGGTGATCCGATGTCGAGTGATTTCTGCATGAGCGTGGTCCCGGCGGATCGCCTTTTCGGGGAGCAGCCTTCCCGATAGGCGCGATGCGCGGCCGGTGATCCAGCGCGATCACGGCAGGGCCGCGCCACGCACGAAAACACGAAGGGCCGTCCTTAGTGGCGGCCCTTTTTGCGTTGCGCCGCGAATTTCGAAGACTCGGCGCCTCGAGTACCGAAGCGTCGCCGTGCATGCTAAGAGGGGAAATCGCGGCCGCGGGAGGCAAGGACAACGAATGCGGCTCCTGCTTGTGGAGGACAATCGGGAACTCGCCGACTGGCTGGCGCGGACGCTGCGCCAGGCGCAGTACGCGGTCGATGTCGTGCATGACGGCGAGGACGCCGAGCACGCACTGGCGCTCGGCGAGCATGCGCTCGTCATCCTCGACCTTTCCCTTCCCCGGCGCGGTGGCCTCGACGTGCTGAAGAGCCTGCGCGCACGCGGCAATCCGGTGCCGGTCATCGTGCTCACGGCCAATGCGAGCCTCGATGGGCGGGTGCGCGGGCTGGATGCCGGCGCCGATGACTATCTGGCCAAGCCCTTCGAGGTGGAGGAGCTGGAGGCCCGCATCCGAGCGCAGTTGCGCCGCGCCAGCAACCGGACCGAGCCGATCGTCGCCTGCAGGGACCTCGTCCTCGACACCAACACGCGGCTTTTCCGCCTGGCGGGCGAGCGGCTGGCGCTCACGCCGCGCGAGCATGCCGTCCTGGAGCATCTGATGCTGAAAGCGGGGCAGACCGTCAGCAAGTCGATGCTTTCCGCCGCGATCTACGATTTCGATACCGACGCCGATCCGAGCGCCATCGAGATCTACGTGCATCGTCTCCGGAAGAAGCTCGAGGGCGGACATGTCCATATCGTCACGCTGCGCGGCCTCGGCTATCTCCTGAAGGCCGAGGAGTAGGCGCCGATGCCCGAGGAAGCGCAGCCGGCCGGGGAACATGGCAGGCGGGGCCCGCTCCTCCGCCGCCTTTCGAAGAGCCTGCGTCTCCAGCTCCTCGCCTGGGTGGTGCTGCCGCTTGCGGGACTTGCGGCGGTCAATCTGTGGACGAGCCGCAACAGCGCCTTCGCCACCGCCGACCTCGTCACCGACCGCATGCTGCTCGGTTCGGCGCGCGCCATCGCCGAGCAGGTGGCGATGATCGACGGCGTCCTCGACGCCACGGTGCCGCCGGCGGCGATCGAGATGTTCGACACCGGCGATCGCGACAGCGTCTATTACCGCGTCCAGGCCGCCGACGGACGGCTCCTGACCGGCTATCCGGACCTGCCCGTCGCAAGCGGCCGGCCGGGCAAGGCCTTCGACGCGACCTATCGGGGCCAGATGCTGCGGCTCAGGAGCTATGCCCATCCGATCGTCGGCGCGGGCGCGGCTTCGCCCATCGTGGTGACGGTCGGCGTTACCCTGGCGGGGCACGACGCGATGGCGCGGCATCTCTGGTTCCGCGCCTTCGCCCAGCAGCTGGCGTTGGTCCTGATCGCGGGTCTCTTCGTGCTGATCGGGCTGAGGCGCGGGCTGGCGCCGCTCCTCAAGCTGCGCGACGCCGTGCGCTCGCGCGGCAGGACGGAACTGGCGCCGTTTTCCATTCCCGAGGCACAAAGCGAGATCCGTCCGCTCATCGACGCGCTCAACGTCTATATGGAGCGGGTGCGGGCGCAGATGGCCGCGCAGCGCCGTTTCGTAGCAAACGCCGCGCACCAGCTGCGCACGCCGCTGGCACTGCTCTCCACCCAGGCGGCCTATGCCCGCCGCGAGGCCGGCGCGGCCGCGCGCGGCGAAGCGCGTGCCGCGCGGCAGGAAAGCGCGAAGCGGCTTGCCCGTCTCGCCGAGCAGCTTCTGACACTCTCGCGCGCCGAGCCGGGCAGCCGGCGGCCGCGCGAGGATCGCGTCGACCTCGCGAAAGCGGCGCGCGGCGTATTGGAGAGCCTGGCGCCGGTAGCGGTCGGCCGCCGCATCGATCTCGGGCTCGATGCCTGCGATGCGGCCACCGTCACCGGCGACGGCACGATGTTGCGCGAAATGGTCGTCAACCTGGTCGACAACGCGCTCCGCTACGGCAGGACCGGCGGAAGCGTGACGGTCGCCGTCGCCGCGACAAACGGCCATGCGGTGCTGACCGTCGCCGACGACGGACCGGGCATACCGGCAGATGAACGCGAGCACGTCTTCGAGCGCTTCTACCGCATCCCGGGAGGCGCGGAGGAGGGCAGCGGCCTTGGCCTGGCGATCGTGCGGGAAGTCGCGGACAATGCCGGCGGCTCGGTCACGCTTGCCGATGCTCCGGGCGGCGGCCTCGTGGTCGAGGTCAGGCTGCCGCTCGCGCGCGACTGACACCCGACGGGTTTACATTCCCTGTCCGCTGAACGGCGCCGGCCGCCATTTCAGCACCCGGTTTTCGACCTGGGTGATGATGAACTCGATGACGAGCGCCATCACCGCCAGGATGATCATGGCGGAGAAGACGCCGTTCGCGTTGAACGCGCCCTGCGCGGTCGAGATCAACAGGCCCATGCCGTGCTTGGCGCCGAGGAACTCGCCCACCACCGCGCCGACCAGCGCGAAGCCGAAGGACACATGCAGGCTCGCGAGGATCCAGCTCATCGCCGAGGGGATGATCACCGTGCGCGTGATCTGCATCGGCGAGGCGCCGAGGATCTGCGCATTGGCGATCATGGCGCGGTCGGCCTCGCGGACGCCCTGGAAGGCGTTGGCGAAGACGACGAAGAACACCATGACCACGGCCAGCGCCACCTTGGAGGCCATGCCGAGGCCAAGCGCGATGATGAAGACGGAGCCGAGCACGACGCGCGGCACCGAGTTCGCGATCTTGATGTAGATCGAGAACACGTCGGCGAGCAGCCGGTTGCGGCCAAGCACGATGCCGGCGATGATGCCGCCGACCGCGCCGATGAAGAAGCCGATGAAGGTCTCCTCGAGCGTCACATAGATCTGCAGCCAGAGCGGGCCCTGCGAGGTTCCCTCGGTGATCCAGGACCATGTCTGCTCCCAGATGCCGGAGGGGCTCGAAAAGAAGAACGGGTCGATGAGGCCCGTATCCGCGCCAAGCTCCCACAGAGCGAGGAAAACGATCAGGATCGCCAGCCTCAGCGAGATGACCAGAGCGTAGCGCCTGCGCGCGCGCGCCCTGGCACTCATCTCGGCCGATGCGATCTCGGCCTCGCGGGTCGAGGGCGTGGAATCGGAAGGAGAAACAGCAGTCATCACATGCCTCCTCAGCGGCCGGTTTCGAGCGTGCGGCTCTGGCCGATCTGGACTTCCTCGCGCAAATCGTTCCAGATCACACGGGCGATCTCTACGAACTGGGTGTCGTAGCGGATATCGGCCATGACGCGCGGGCGTGGCAGGTCGATCTGATAGACGCTCTTCACCGTGCCCGGACCGGCGGTCAGCACGTAGACCTTGTCGGCGAGCGCGATCGCTTCCTCTAGGTCGTGGGTGACGAAGACGACGGAGGACTTGAGTTCGGACCAGAGGGTCAGGAGCTCGTCCTGCATCAGCGTGCGGGTCTGGATGTCGAGTGCGCTGAAGGGCTCGTCCATCAGCAGGATCTTCGGCTGGTTGATGAAGGTCTGCGCCAGCGCGACGCGCTTGCGCATGCCGCCCGAAAGCTGGTGCGGATAGTGCTTCTCGAAACGCGCGAGACCGACCCGAGCGATCCAGTCCCGCGCGCGGTCATAGGCCTCGTCTTTCGCTACGCCGCGATAGAGCGGGCCTGCGGCGACGTTGTCGATGACGCTGCGCCAGGGAAAGAGTGCGTCGGCCTGGAAGACGAAGCCGATGTCGCGGCTGATCGAGTCGACGGGCTTGCCCATGAGGCGCACCGTGCCAGTCGTCGGCTTGAGCAGGCCGGTCACGAGGTTGAGCGTCGTCGATTTGCCGCAGCCGGTCGGTCCGACGACGCAGGCGAACTCGCCGCGCGCAACCGTCATGGTGAAGTCGCGGAGCGCCGTCATCATGCTGCCGTCGGGCGTCGTGAAGCGCAGCGTGACGTCGTCGATCACGATCGCGGCGTCCTTCGCCGAGGCATCGGGCGCGACTCTCCGCGTCGCGGCGGTCTGAACGTTCATGAATTCCTCCATGGCCGGCGCGGAACCGGCGCCGATCCTGTGCACGGCTTGCCGATCGGCCGGCCACAATTTTCCGGAGTCTCCCCGGGAAACCGGCAGTTCATGCCGGGCGTCCCGAGCGCTGGCTTCTCAGTTCGACTTCAGCGCCTTGTTCGCGGCGTCCACGAAGGCCGTTGTGTAGGTCTTCGAGAGGTCGATCTGCTTGCCCTTGACCGTCTTGGAGAAGGTCGCCTGCACCTTCAGCACCGTTTCCGGCCCGTTCGCCGGCATGCGGCCGTCGGGCGTGAACATCGCCTTGCCGCCGGCGAGGCCCTGGACGTAGAGCGCCTTGTCGCCGGCGTAGTAGTCCTTCGGCATCTTGTCGGCGATTTCCTCGGCGGAGTGGGTGGCGATGTAGTGCATCGTCTTGACGAAGGCGTTGGCGAGCTTCTGGACCTCGTCCTTGTGGCTATCCACCCAGCTCGACTGGACGTAGAAGGAAGCCGCCGGATAGAGCCCGCCGAGCGCGGCTTCGGTCTTTTCCGGCGTGCGCATGTCGACCAGCACCTTGGCCTCGCCGGTCTTGAGCAGGCGGGCGATGGTCGGCTCGGTGGTCATGCCGGCCTGGATCTGGTCCTGCTTGATCGCGGCGATGAAGGTGTTGCCAGCGCCGACCGGCAGCAGCGAGTATTCGCCGGCCTTAAGGCCCGCGCGCACCGCCAGGTACTGGGTGAGGAAATCGGTCGACGAGCCGAGGCCGGTGACGCCGAGGGTCTTGCCCTTGAAATCCGCCGGCGACTTGATCTCCGGATGCTTGGAAGAGACGAGTTCGACCTCGCCCGGCGCCTGGCTGAACTGGACGACGGATTCGATGTACTTGCCCTTCGACTGCAGGTCGATCGTGTGGTCGTAGAAGCCCACGACCCCCTGCACGGCCCCGGCGAGGAGCTCGTTTTCGGCCTCGACCCCGGCACGGGTGTTGAGAAGCTCGACATCCAGGCCCTCGTCCTTGAAGTAGCCGAGCTGCTGGGTCAGCACGGCCGGCAGGTAGATCTGCTTCTCCATGCCGCCGATGATGATGGTGATCTTGTCGGCCGCATGCGCGGCAGGCGCGCCAAGCGAAAGCGCAAGGGCGAGCGCGGGCAGCAGGGACCGCGAGATGGAACCTTTCACGAGAATGTCCTCCAGTTTCCGGCGCGCGAATCCTAACAGGTCAGCACGCCATGTTTCCTCCCGCCGGCCTGGCGATGGCCCGCCGACGTACGGCCACCGGCCGCTAATGCAAGAATAGGATAGGCAAGCTTTCGGTTGGCTTTCAGAGACCTCCGGCGGCAAAGGATCATTGGCACAAGATCGAATCGCGGCATGTCGTTTCCCGCGCCCGCGCCCTCATGCTAAGGCGGTCCGGCGAACCGGCAGCCGGAGCCTTCCTTCACATGCCCGACACGATCCTGACCCTCAATGCCGGCTCCTCGAGTATCAAGTTCGCCCTGTTCACGGTCGACGCGTCCGGCACGCTCGAGCGCAGCGCGCGCGGCGAAGTCGAGCGGCTGGCGACCGAGCCGTCGCTCGTCATCAGCGGCCGCGACGGCAGGGTGATCGAGAAGAAGGAGTGGGGCAAGAATCCACCGCCCTTCGAAGCGATCCTCAGGACAGTGATCGAACGGATCGAGGCGCATCAAGGCGAGGACAATCTGGTCGCCGTCGGCCACCGCATCGTGCATGGCGGCTCGACGCATGTGAGGCCGGAGCGGATCACGCCGGAGCTACTTGTCGACCTCGAACGCCTTGTGCCGCTGGCGCCGCTGCATCAGAAGCACAATCTGGCGCCCATCCACGCACTTCTCTCGCTCAGGCCGGAATTGCCGCAAATCGCCTGCTTCGACACGGCCTTTCATGCGACCATGCCGCCGGTCGCCTACCGCTATGCCCTGCCGCCGGAATATGAGGCCGAAGGTATCCGCAAATACGGCTTCCACGGGCTCTCCTACGAATATGTCGCGGTGCGCCTGCGGGAGGTTGCGCCGGCGCTCGCCGAAGGCCGCGTGATCGTCGCTCATCTCGGCAATGGCGCCAGCCTTGCAGCCATGCATGACGGGCGCGGCGTCGACACGACGATGGGCTTCACCGCGCTCGACGGGCTCGTCATGGGCACTCGCTGCGGCTCGATCGATCCGGGCGTGCTGCTCTATCTCGAACGGCAGCGCGGTATGCCGGCCGACGAGGTTTACGACCTTCTCTACCGCCGCTCGGGCCTGTTCGGCATGTCCGGCGTGGCCAGCGACATGCGCACGCTGCTTGCCAGCGAAGCGCCGCGCGCCCGGGAAGCGGTCGAACTCTTCGTCCACCGGATTGCCGGCAAGATCGGTGAGATGGCGGCTTCGCTGGGGGGCATCGACGGGCTGGTCTTCACGGCGGGGATCGGCGAGCGCTCCGCCGCCATTCGCGAGATGGTCTGCGCCAAGCTCGGCTGGCTCGGCGCCGAGATCGACGCGGCGGCAAACGAACGGCATGCGCCGGTCATCGCCGGGCCGGAAAGCCGGTTCGATATCCGCGTCATCCCGACCGACGAGGAACTGATGATCGCGCGGCACACGCTGAAGCTCGCTTGAACAGGACATCATGAACATTCTCTATATCGACATCGACAGCCTGCGGCGGGACCATCTCGGCTGCTACGGCTATCACCGCGAGACCTCGCCGACGATCGACCGCATCGCGGCCGAAGGCACGCGCTTCGAGAACGTCTATGTCTCGGATGTGCCGTGCCACCCCTCGCGCACGGCGCTGTGGAGCGGGCGGCACGGGCTGGTCACCGGCGTCGTCGGCCATGGCGGCACCGCATGCGAGCCCTTCCGCGAAGGCGCCGAGCGGGCCTGGGCCGGCACGTTCTATGAGGACGGCTGGATGAAGTGCCTGCGCGACCTCGGCTACCATACCGCGACTTTCAGCAGTTTCGGCGAACGGCACGGCTGCTGGCACTGGTATGCCGGCTTCAACGAGGTCCACAATTGCGGCAAGCGCGGCATGGAGACCGCCGACGAGGTAATCCCGCAGGCGACCGATTGGCTGGAGCGGCGCGGCAGGGACGGCAAGTGGTTCCTGCACGTCAACCTCTGGGACCCGCATACGCCTTACCGCACGCCGCGCTCCTACGGCGATCCGTTCGCGAAGGAGCCGCTGCCGGCCTGGATGACCGCGGACGTGGTCGAGCGCGCCAAGCGCGGCTACGGCCCACACAGCGCGCTGGAGCCGAACGGCTATGGCCGCGAAAGCATGCAGCACTGGTGGCGCGCGCCCGATCCGATCGACGGGTTGGACAAGGCTGCCGCCTGGATCAACGGCTACGATGCCGGCATCCGCTATGCGGACGACCATATCGCTCGCCTTCTCGAAAGCCTCGACCGTCTCGGCTTGATTGACGAGACGATCATCATGATCTCCGCCGACCACGGCGAGAATCTCGGGGAACTGAACATCTGGGCCGATCACCAGACGGCCGACCAGTTCACCTGCAACATCCCGCTCGTCGTGCGCTGGCCGGGCGTGTTCCAGGCGGGCTCCGTCAATCGCGGCTTGCACTACCATTTCGACTGGGCGGCGACGCTGGTCGACAAGCTCGGCGGCAAGGTGCCGGGCAGGTGGAACGGCCGCTCCTTCGCGCCGGCGCTCGTCGCCGGCGAAGAGGGTGGGCGCGACTTCCTCGTCACCAGCCAGGGCGCCTGGGCGGCGCAGCGCGGCGTGCGCTTCCGCCATGCCGGCAAGGACTGGCTGATGATGCGCACCTATCACGACGGCTACAAGGACATCGGTCCCTTCAGCCTCTTCGACCTCACGTCGGACCCGCACGAGGAGCACGACGTCGCCGAGCGCGAGCCGGCGATCGTCGATCACGCGATGCGACTGCTCGATGAATGGCGCGGCACGGTCATGGCCGAAAGCGGCCAGACGGTCGATCCCTTGATGACGGTCATCGCCGAGGGCGGACCGTTCCACTGCCGCGGCGAACTCAAGGCCTACCTTGAGCGGTTGCGCGCGACGGGCCGCGGCGATCACGCGGACGCGCTGGCGGCGCGCCACCCGCGCGAGGTCGACATTCAGGCGGCGGGCGATATCGCCATCGTGTGAGCCTGCGGACGCGGATGATTCCCCGGTCGTCCGCTCGTCTCGCGCAAGAAGGCGCCGAGCGCGGCGCCGGTCAGGAGCAGGCAGAAGCCGAGCGAAAGCGGGGAATAGAAGGCTTCTTCCTGCAGCACCGCGTTGGCGAAGACGGTCGTGACCGTGATGTAGGCGAACCAGAAATCGGAGCGGCCGGTGAGGAGGACCAGGCGCCGGGCGCTGACGATCAGCACGGCGAGGAAGCCGAAGAAGGCGAAGCTGCCGACGCCCATCTGGTAGAGCATGACGCCGACCGCGCTTTCGACCGGCACGGCGGTGGCGCCGGTGGCCTGCGCGTGCTCCCAATTGACGTGCAGGCTGGTGCTCGAAAGATTGCCGCCGATGCCGAGGCCCTGGCCGAGCGGGTCGCGGAGGAATTCGTGCAGCCCGGCGAGGAAGCCGAGCACGTGGTAATCGCCATGGGTCGAGCCGTAGGCGATCGCCGCGCCGACCCACAGGATCGCCGCCGCCGGCACGCTCAGGAGCGTCAGCCGCGTTCCGAGGGGACCCTGCATGAGGCGCGCCCATAGCGCCACGAGCACCATGAACATCGCGCCCTTGGAACCGATGACGAGGAGGAGCGGCAGGGCCGCCAGCGGCAGCAGCCAGCGGCCGCGGAACAGCAGCCAGATCGAGATGACGCTGAGCGCGTAAGCGTAGCTGATAGGGTGAAAATTGGGACCGCCGATGCGGAAGACGGTCGGGAAGAGATCGGCGGTCAGCGGCGTGTTGAAGAAGGTGGTCGTCATGATGTCCTGCAGACCGCGCAGGACGAAGCCGGTCTCGCGCAGCGTCTGTTCCCAGACGCCGGTCTCGATCTGCCGGTGGATGTCGCGCTCGATATAGAGGTCGCCGTTGAACAGGCCGAGGAAATCGAGGGTGAAGATGAGCTCGCAATAGCCGTAGACGATAATCGCCGCGCCGAGCCAGAGCAGGCTTTTCCTGAGATCGATCCGGTAGAGGCTCGCCGCCACCAGCGCGATGTGGAAACAGGCAAGCGGCGAGATCGTGTTGCGGAAATAGACGATGGCGTCCTTCGCATTGCCGCGCGCTGCGCCGAGGAGGAGGTAGAAACCGATGATGGCGGCGAGGCCGAAGCCCATCAGCAGCCAGGGCCTGAGCCGCGGAATCGCGCGCAGCCTCACCTGCAGCGAGGCGGCGAGGAAGGCGCCATAGGCCGTCATCAGGATGACGAAATTTGCGCCGCGCAGCGCGTCGAAGGTGTTGTTGTCGGGAACGTAGGGGGTGAACCAGGCCACCACCATGTTCTGGTAGAGGAAGGAGGAGACGATCACGACCGGCACGCTCGCCGGCAGCACGGTGGCAATGGCGAGCGTCAAAAGGAAAGTGGCGGCGACGCCGAAGACGGTGCCGACGGCGAAGCTCGACACGGAGAGCACCACCAGGATGAAGCCGACGATCAGGTGCAGCGCCGCCTCGGCGCCCGATTGCGGCAAGCGGCCGGCGGCGGGGCCTATTGCTGGCTGGGTAGCGAAGGTGACCGCCATAGCCGTCGCCTCAGCCGAGAAGCGCTTCGATCACCGGGCGATCGAAGCCTTCCGTGCTCTGCCGGTTGCGGATGAAGCCGAAGCCGTAGTCGAGCTCCCAATATGCCCAGCCGATGCCGTTCGCCTCGGCGGCTTGCCGCACGGCGCGGATCCAGTTAGCGCGGCTCTTCGCATCCGAGCAGAAGCCGAGAGCGCCGAACTCGTCGAGGATCACCGGGCAATCGTTCTTGCGCGACCATTCGGCGACGCCGGCGAAATCGGAGGTGATCCGAGCCGCCGTCCACGGATGCCCGAACGCGTCTTCCAGCGTGGCGAGCGCCGGCTCGTCGCCGGCATCCCGCAACTCGGCGGCAAGCTCTGTCACGGCGGGCGCGTCGCGGGTCGCAGGGAAGGGCAGGTTCTTCAGCCGCCCGACCGGCGAGTTGTCCCAGTTCTCGCATTGATGGGTGAAGGCCATCGGCGCGTAGTAGTGGACGGCCGCGATCGAGTTCCTGTCGGCCAATGGCGGCGTTCCGGCCAGTTCCCAGATGCCTTGGTAGCGCGCCGGACCCCAGACGATCGTGTGCGCGCATTTCGAGCGCACGATTTCGGCGAGCCGGCTGCGCAGCTCGAGCCACGTCGCCTGCTCGAGCGGCGGTTCGTTCAAAAGTTCTGCATAAACGGAGCCGGCTGGAAGATCGGCGATCGTG